>JAAUPC010000088.1 GCA_012036325.1 Paracoccaceae bacterium | reverse complement strand
GACAGCGGGCGGTCATGATCAGGTGCTGCGCTTCTTCCAGCGTCATGTTCGAACTTTTCCAGCACGCCTTCGTCCTTCTTGCGCGCGCGTTTTCGGTGGTCCAGCCGCCAGCCAGTTCCCAGTCGGCGCAGGTGGCGAAGTCTTCCAGCGTCTTGATGCCGTCCTGGCCCAGCGCTTCCAGCATCTGGGGGGTCAGGCCTTCAAAGCCGACAAGGCTGTCTTCGACACCCAAGGCGCGGGCGTTTTCCATCGCCTTGGCATTCGCCGCCTCAAGATAGTCACGCGCGCGGCCTGAAGTTCACCAGCGGTGTCTTCATCGAAGCCGTCGATCGACAGAAGTTCGTCAAGATCGACGTAAGCCACTTCTTCCAGGTTGGTGAAGCCTTCGGCGACCAGAAGCTGCGCCATCATCTCATCGACGTCGAGCGTGTCCATGAAGAGCTTGGTGCGTTCGGCGAATTCGGCCTGACGGCGGGCGGATTCCTCAGCCTCGGTCATGATGTCGATATCGAGGCCCGTCAGCTGGCTGGCAAGGCGCACGTTCTGGCCACGGCGGCCGATGGCGAGCGACAGCTGTTCATCCGGCACGACGACTTCGATCTTGCCGGCCTCTTCGTCGATCACGACCTTGGACACTTCGGCAGGCTGGAGCGCGTTCACAAGGAACGTCGCCTGATCCTGGTTCCACGGGATGATGTCGATCTTTTCGCCCTGCAACTCGTTCACCACGGCCTGCACACGGCTGCCGCGCATACCGACGCAGGCACCAACCGGGTCGATGGAGTTGTCGTAGGAGATCACGGCGATCTTGGCGCGCGAACCCGGGTCACGGGCCACGGCCTTGATCTCGATGATGCCATCATAGATTTCCGGCACTTCCATCTTGAACAGTTCCGCCATGAACTGCGGGTCGGTCCGCGACAGGAACACCTGCGGGCCGCGGGCTTCACGACGGACGTCCTTGATGTAGCAGCGGATGCGGTCGCCGATGCGATAGGCTTCGCGGCCGATCTTTTCGTTCCGGCGCAGGATGCCTTCGCCACGACCGATGTCGACGATGACGTTGCCGTATTCCTCACGCTTGACGGCGCCGTTGATGATGGTGCCCTTGCGATCCTTGAATTCTTCGAACTGGCGGTCACGCTCAGCCTCGCGGACCTTCTGCAGGATCACCTGCTTGGCCGACTGCGCAGCGATCCGGCCAAGGTCGACGGGCGGAACCTCATCCACGATCTCATCGCCCAGCTGCGGGTCGGCCAGCCAGGTCTTGGCCTGCTTGACGGTCACCTGGGCGTGGTGGTTTTCCACCGCCTCATCTTCCACCACGGTGCGGACACGGGTGAAAGAGGCGCGGCCGGTCTTGCGGTCGATCTTCACGCGGATATCCATCTCAGCGCCGTAGCGCGACTTGGCGGCGCGGGCGAGGCTGTCTTCCATCGCCTGGATGACCAGCTCTGGCTCGATCATCTTTTCGCGTGCGACGGCTTCGGCGGTCTGCAGAAGCTCCAGCTGGTTGGCCGATGTGATTGCCATGGGTCTTACTCCCTAGTGTTTCGTCTGCGAGGCGGGGGCATCGCCCTCGTCCTCGTCGCTGTCTTCGATGCCGTCAATTTCTTCGATCTCGTCAAACTGGCCGTCTTCCGGTTCGGCGACCTTCTTCTGACGCAGCATCTCGCTGATCAACTCATCGGTGAGGATCAGCTTGGCGTCGGAAAGCCAATCGAACTTGAGGCCGATGGTGACCTCTTCGCCAGCTTCTTCGATGGTGATGAGAACCTCATCCCCTTCGACCCCGGCCAAGGCACCCTTGAAGCGGCGGCGGCCGTCGATCAGCTCAGACGTCTCGATCCGGGCCTCCCAGCCCTTCCACATCTCGAAATCCTTCAGCCGGGTCAGCGGCCGGTCAATCCCGGGGGAGGAGACTTCGAGGACGTAGTTTTCCTCGATCGGGTCTTCGACGTCGAGGACGGCAGACACCGCAGTGGAAATGTCGCCGCATTCATCGACGCCAATCCCACCCTCTGGCCGGTCAGCCATGATCTGCAGGATCCGCGTCCGCCCGCCCATCAGCCGCACGCGCACGAGTTCGAACCCCAACCCTTCTATGGCGGGGGTGATGATCTCGGCCAGGCGGCGATCGATGGCGGACTTGGCGATCAGGTCGGACATTCGGGTTCCAGAAAACAAAAAGCAGGCCCAGAGGCCCGCCCGTGACGATCGGTAGCTTCGGGTGTGGACCCCGAAACCGCTGTTGACGGACACATAGGTCATGGGGCGGTGCGATGCAAGCCCGATTACGCCCCGGGGCTTACGTCGGAAACGCCGCTTCGACCGCCCGCAGACCGGCCAGCGTCTGATTGTAAAGACCGGCATCCACAAAATCGGGCCAGGTGGACAGCTTGACCGCGACCATCGCGCTATCTGGTGCGATCATCACCATCTGGCCAAAGACCCCAAAGCAGTAGTGGCGGCCAAGGCGGCTGTCTTCGACCCAGAACTGGTTGCGGTAGGCGCCGTTCGGCCAATCCTTGTAGTTTTCAGCATCATAAAGCCCATGCGCCCCGTGGCGAATGTCCTGGCACCAGGCCTTGGGCACCACCTGACGCCCGTCAACCTGGCCCATGTTCAGCAGCATAAGCCCGAACCGGGCCATGTCGCGCAGGCTGGCACTGATGCCACCGCAGGCCAGCCCATATCCGGCGCGGTCCACGGTGATCGTGGCGTCTTCCTCACACCCCATCGGTTGCCAGAGGTTTTCCGAGACTAGCTGTTGCAGCCGCTTGCCCGTAACGCGCTGCATGGCATGGGCCAGAACATCGGTCACGACAGAGCGGTAGGAAAACCGCTCACCATGCGTGGCATCGGCGGTTCTCAGGCCAAGGATCTGGTCCCAGATGCAGTTTGGCCAGTCGCTGGCATCCACGCCTGGGGGGGCAGGCTTCCAGCCTGCTGCATAATCCGTCTTGCCAGCGCCGCTGTCAGGAATTTCATAATCTTCGGTGTAATGCGTGCCGCAGGTCATATCGAGCACGTGTTGCAGGCTGGCCCCGTTCCAGCCCGTTGCGGCAAGTTCTGGCAAGTAGCGGGTGATCGGAGCCGCAGGGTCCAAAAGCCCCGCCCCGACCAGGCAGCCCGCGGTGGCCGAGGTGACCGATTTCGACACCGATTGCAGAAGATGCACCGACTGCGGCGTCATGCCGTTGTGATAGCTTTCATGCAGAATGCGACCGTCCTTCCAGACCAGGATGCCGTCAGTATAGGTATCGTCCAGCATCTGGCCAAAAGTGGTGTCACGCCCATCCGCGCCGCGATAGGCCAGCGCATCAAGGTTGCCGATGGTGGCGGGCAGGGCCAGGACCTTGTCCCCCCGGCGGATGCGCGCGGTGGGCACCATTTCGCTGACATGCTGGAACGTCCAGCGGTTCCAGGGCGCGCGGTCCCAGTCGATGAAGGGAACCCGCATGTCAGGCGGCGGTGGGAAGCCTTGCATGATCGGCGGTATGGGGCCGGAATTCTTGTAACTGGGCATTCCGGCAAATCCTTCCCCACGGGCGTTGGTGTTGTCAGGCCAGAGCCGCTAGGCTTGCGTGATCACGTAAAGCTTGCGGACATGTTCGATCACCCGCCATTCGCCCTTCCAGCCCAAGGGCAGGTCAATGGCGTCGCCAGGACCAAAAAGCTGTTTGCGGCCATCGGCGTGGGTCATTTCGACCCGGCCTGAGATGAAATGGCAGAACTCAGCGCTTTGGCTGCGGTCGGCGGTAAAGCGGCCGGGGGTGCATTCCCAGACGCCAATCTCAACCCGGCCGCCATCATGGGTGGCAAGGGTGACTGACGCCTCAACCTGGTTGCCTTCGACCGAAGTGGGTTTTGGCGCCAAAGGGCCAAGATCAAGGCTGGCGAGGGACAGAAAGCCGGACAAATCTATCATGGAGCCTCGGAAAGGTCAGGAAGACCCGGCCAAGCTTAAAGCTTGCGAAACACCATGACCAGCCCCCGGTCATCCTTGTGCGGATGGTCGGCCCCTTCGTAGATCGGGATATCGCGCCAGGCGACGGGCGTGATCTTGCCCAGCGCCACCATCCGGGCAAGGGCAGAGCCGAAGCCCGCCCCATCCAGCACCGGGCCGATTGTTCCGCAGGCAAAGACCGCACCGGGGCGGGTGATCCGAAGGAGTTCTGGGAAACACTCCGGCCCGACATGGCCATGGGTGAAAGTTCCGCAGCTGATGACGGCGTCATAGCTTGCGTCAGGCACATCCAGTGCGCGGGTCAGATCGTCCAGGAGAAGCTGGCGATAGAGGCCCTTGGGGCGGGCGATCTCCAGCATCTCGGGCGTGATGTCCAGGGCATCGACCGTCAGGCCGCGCAGGTGTTCGGCCACAAGGCCGGTGCCCGCGCCGATATCAAGTATTTCGGCCCCCGGGGCGATTTCCTGCCGCAGGATATGGGCAATCTCACGCGGGGCGATGTAACCCCAGGCCGCGCCAAAGCCGCTGTCATAGGTCTCAGCCCAGTTGCCATACATCTGGCGCGCTTCGGCCGGGGTGCTGATCGTATAGGCCTTGTCCAGATCATAGGGGCGGTCTGACATGCGTAGTCTCCGGGTTTATGTGTCAGCATTGGCGGGAAGACGTCACAACCGCGTGACAGGCGGCTTTCCGCAAGGAACCTGCTGGCAGGGATCACGTTTGCCACAAGTCGGCGGGGCCGCGATTGCCCCCGCTTAAGCAAGCTGCAATAATTCGGGGTCGAAGCCGAAGGAGAGATTGGCCTGATGCCCCGTCGGCGAAGATTTTGCATCCGTTCGGCGCTTGGCGGTCTTCTGGGGCTATGGCTGCACGCGTCACCTGCCTTGGCGCTGGACCAGTTGCAGATCCAGGTGCAAGGTGGTGATGAGGCCATCGTCGAAGCCGTTGAGGGCGCATCGCTTTTGCGGTCCTTGCAGGCGCAGGGCCAGACCGACGCGCAGGACCTGCTGGCCGCCGCCCGCGCCGATTATGCCCGCATTCTGGCCGCACTTTATGCCAAGGGGCACTATTCCGGCGTCATCCGCATTCAGGTTGACGGGCGCGAGGTGGCCAACATTCCCGCCCTTGGCGCTCCGCGTGGCATTTCCCAGATTCTGGTGACCGTCGACCCCGGTCCCGCCTTCCGCTTTGGCGCGACCAGCATCAGCCCGCTGGCGCCCGACACCGTGCTTCCGGATGCGTTCAGCAATGGCAGCATTGCCGAAAGCGGGCTGGTGGGCGAAGCGGTCGATATTTCGCTTCTGGCCTGGCGTGAGGTCGGCCATGCCAAGGCCGAAGTCGCCTCTGAAGCCGTGGCAGCTGACCACGCCCGCGCCGTCCTGGACGTGAAGGTTGGCATCGCCCCCGGCCCGCGCCTGCGGTTTGGCCCGCTGGCAATTGAGGGCGAGGCGCGGATGCGCGAACGGCGGATCGAAAAGATCGCCGGGCTGCCGACGGGCAAGGTCTTCAGCGAAACCGACCTGCGCCGTGCCGAAGAACGGTTGCGGCGGACGGGCATCTTCAGTTCAGTCACGCTGGTGGAGGATGAGGCGACCACCGCGCCGGACCTTCTGGGCGTCACGGCAACCGTGGTCGAACAAAAGCCGCGCCGCTATTCCTTTGGGGCCGAAGTGGCCAGTCTTGACGGCGTGTCGCTGACCGGGTCCTGGCTGCACCGCAACCTTCTGGGCGGCGGGGAACGGCTGAAGGTTGACGGGGCGGTGACCAACATCGGGTCTGGCCAAAGCGGGGTGGACTATTCCTTTGGCGTCACGTTGGACCGGCCTGCCACGCTGACCGCGGACACGACCGCCGGCCTGGTCTTCACCTATGCCCATCTGGATGAGATCGACTATTCCGCTGATACGGTGAATTTCGGGCTGGCCTTTTCGCACATCTTTTCCGAACGGCTGACCGCAAGGGCGGGGATCACTTATTCCTATCAGGAAGGCGATGATCCCGGTGGGTCGTTCCGGTTTCGGAACCTGTCACTCCCCCTTGGCGTGACCTGGGACCGGCGTGACAATGACCGCAACCCGACCGGCGGCACCTATCTGGATGCCGAGGTGAAGCCGTTTCTGGGTTTTGGCACCACCGGGTCAGGCCTGCGCGCCACGGTGGACGCCCGCGCCTATCGCAGCCTGGGTGAGCCTGGGCGCTTGGTCATCGCCATCCGGGGGCAGGCGGGGGCGGTTGTCGGGCCGGACCTGTTGGAAACGCCGCGCGATCAGCTGTTCTTTTCCGGCGGGGGCGGCACGGTGCGGGGGCAACCCTACCGGTCGCTTGGGATTCCGGTCACCCGGATCCTTGGCCCTGAGTTCCTGATCGGCGGGCAGTATTTCCTGGCCGGATCGCTGGAACTGCGCGCCAAAGTGACGGACCGGATCGGCGTTGTCGGCTTTGTCGATGCGGGCAGCATCGGGCTGGACGGGTTTCTGGACGATTTCGCCGATCCCCATGCCGGGGCGGGCCTTGGCTTGCGCTATGACACCGGCTTTGGCCCAATCCGCCTGGACGTGGCCGCGCCAATCAGCGGCACCACGGGTGACGGGGTGCAGGTCTACATCGGCCTAGGGCAGGCGTTCTGATGCGGCGTGCCTTGACCCTGATGTTGGCCCTTGCGGCGACCCCCGCCCTGGCCCAGACCGAAGAGGCCGACCGTGGCTATCTGGCGGGCTTTCTGGAAGACAGCCTTTCGGGTGCCGGGCGGCAGGTCACGATCACCGGGTTCAGCGGGGCCTTGTCCTCTCGCGCCCAGATCGAGCGGCTGACAATTGCCGATGATGCAGGCATCTGGCTGACGATCACCGGTGTTTCGCTGGACTGGAGCCGGTCGTCGCTTCTGTCCGGCGCGCTGGAGGTGACCGAGCTTTCCGCCGAAAGCATCGTGATGGAGCGGGTGCCTGACGCGGGTGAAGCAACCTTGCCTTCGCCTGAGGCCGGAGGTTTCAGCCTGCCTGACCTGCCGGTGACAGTTGCCATCGACCGTATCGCCGCGACCGAGATAACCTTGGGCGAGGCGGTGCTTGGCCAAGCCATCACCGGAAGCCTGGAGGCGGCGTTGCAACTGGCCGATGGCACCGGCAGCGCAACGCTGGATCTTTTGCGCACCGGTGATGGGCCAGAGGGTGAGATCACGCTGGATGCCAGCTATGAAAATGCCACCGGGCAGCTGGTGGTTGATCTGAACGCAACCGAAGGCGAAGGCGGGATCGTTTCGGAACTCCTTGACCTGCCGGGCGCGCCTTCGGCCACGCTGACGCTGCAAGGGACGGGGCCGATCACCGATTTCGCCGCCGATATCCGCCTTGCTACGGGGGGTGAGGATCGTTTGGCTGGCTCCATCACGCTCGCCGGGGGCGGGCTTGACGGCTACCGGTTGCAAGCGGATGTGGCGGGCAATCTTGCGCCCCTGCTGGCGCCCGACATGGTGGATTTCTTCGGCACCGACATCGGGCTGGTCTTGGATGCCACGCAATCGGCTGGCGGGGCGGTGACGCTGGACGAATTCGCCTTGCGCGCGCGGTCGCTGACCCTGGCCGGAACCGCGCGCATTGCTGCTGACGGCTTGCCCGAGGCTGTGGCGGTGACCGGAACGCTTGCCTCACCTGACGGGGAACCGGTGCTGTTGCCCTTCGCCGATACCGACACGCGGATCGACAGTGGCAGCTTCAGCCTGTCGCTGGCTGATGCGGGGGATGCCGGTTGGAAAGGCGCGCTGTCCGTTCTGGGGCTGCAGCGGGCCGATCTTGCGGCCGCGAAGCTTGAGCTAAGCGGATCAGGCCGCATTGGCCGCACCCCGGCGGGCAACAGCCTTGGCGGCACGCTGACACTTCTGGCAGAAGGGCTGGCCCCCAGCGACCCAAGCCTTGCAGCAGCACTTGGCACTTCGCTGACCGGGGGGCTGCGGCTGGCTTATCTGGAAGGCAGCGACGCGCTCAGCCTGTCTGACCTGCGGCTTGCGGGGGATGGCTTTGCCGCCAAGGGCAATCTGCGGATCGGGGGCTTGGAAAGCGCCCTTTTGACCAGCGGCAAGGTTGAGGTTGTGGCCGATGACCTGTCGCGCTTTTCTCTTCTGGCCGGGCGGCCGCTTGCGGGGCGCGGCATGGTCCGGCTGGACGGCTCGGTCGGCGGGTTGTCGGGCTTTCTGGACGGCGCGGCCGAGGTCGTCGGGCAGGGCCTGAGCGTCGGCATCAAGCCCGTCGATGACCTGCTGACGGGCGAAAGCCGGGTCCTGCTGTCGGTCCTGCGGAATGAAACCGGCACCACGTTGCGCGCGCTGGATGTCGACGCTGGGCCACTAAGTGCGCGGCCACGGGCACCATAACCTCGGACGGGGCCAGTCTGACGGGGGATGTAAGCCTGTCCAACCTGGCCGCGCTTGGCCCGGGATATGGCGGGTCAGCCCAACTGCTGGCACAGTTTGACGGCACCCCGGCAGAGGGCCGAATCAGCCTGACCGGCACGGCAAACGCGCTGCAGGTCGGAAATGCCCCGGCCAACCGCCTGCTGGCCGGGGCAAGTACCCTGTCGGCCGAGATGACGCTGGTGGATGGGATCCTGCGGATCAGCGAGGCGCGACTGGCCAATCCGCAAGTGACCGCCAGTGCCACGGGTGAGGTGACGGACACTTTGCGCAACCTTGCGCTTGAGGCGCGGCTGGCCAACCTTGGGCTGCTGATCCCCGAATTTCAGGGCCCGCTGACGGTGATCGGCGACGCGACCGAAGACGCCAGCGGCTATGCGGTGGACCTTGCCCTGCGCGGTCCCGGCCAGATTGACGCAGAGGTCGACGGCCGGATTGCGCGGGGGTTCGGGTCGGCTGATCTTGCGATCAACGGCACCGGGCAGGCGGGGCTTGCGAACATCTTCATCACCCCCCGGGCGATTGACGGACCGGTGCGCTTTGACCTGCGCTTGGCGGGGCCGCTGCGGCTGACCTCGCTTTCTGGGCGGGTGACGCTGGCCAATGGTCGCCTCAGCGACCCGAACCTTGGCTTCGCGCTGGAGGGAATTGAGGCAGTGGCCAATCTGCAGGGCGGTCAGGCGCGGGTGTCGGCGACCTCGGGCCTGTCATCGGGCGGGCGGCTGCGGGTGGATGGGCCGGTGGGCCTGACACAGCCCTTAACCAGCGATCTGACAATCAGCCTTGACCGACTGCGGCTGTACGATCCCACCCTTTACGAGGCTTTCGTAGATGGCAGCATCGCCGTCCGTGGCCCATTGGCCGGGGGTGCGACGATCAGTGGCGCACTTTCTCTGTCCGAGGCCGAAGTGCGTGTGCCAGAATCCGGGTTTGATACGGCCGGGGCGCTGTTGAACCTGATCCACATCAACGAACCGGCCGATGTGCGGGCAACTCGTGACCGGGCCGGGCTGCTGGCGGGTGGCGGAACCGGGCGCAGCACAGGGGGGGCGGGTCCAGCTTTCGGGCTTGACCTGACCGTGCTCGCCCCGCGCATTTTCCTGCGCGGCCGGGGCATTGACGCCGAACTGGGCGGCCAGTTGCGCCTGCTTGGCACGACAGCGGCCGTCGTTCCGGCAGGCAATTTCAGCCTGATCCGCGGGCGGCTGGACATCCTTGGCAAGCGGCTGGTGCTGTCGCAGGCCGATCTGGCGCTGGAGGGCAGCTTTGTTCCGGTTCTGGAGATTGCGGCCAACACGGAAAGCGACGGGGTTGTCAGCACCGTCCGGATCGAGGGACCGGCGGATGACCCGGTGGTACGTTTTACCTCCAACCCCGATCTGCCGCAGGAAGAGGTGCTGGCGCGGCTGTTGTTCGGGCGGGCGTTGGACACGATCTCACCCTTGCAGGCGGCCCAGTTGGCCAATGCGGTGGCTGTCCTGGCCGGGCGCGGGGGCGAGGGGCTGGTCAACCGGCTGCGGCGCGGCTTTGGGCTGGATGACCTTGACGTGGCCACAGCGGAAGACGGGTCAACCGCGCTGACCGCCGGGAAATACATTGCCGACAACGTCTACACCGAGGTGGAGATCGAACAGGGCGGCAAGACCAGCGTGAACCTGAACCTGGACCTGCGCAAAGGTGTGACCCTGAAGGCCGGTGTCGACGGTGACGGTGAGACCGGCATTGGCATCTTCATCGAGCGGGATTACTGACGCCCGACCGGCCGAAGCGGTGGCCGGGCGCCGGAAGCAGCGCCCGGTCAGGGTGGCGGTGGCTGTTCCTCTTCATCGTCGCCACCGCAGAGCGCGACACAAAGAATGATCGGCACCAGCAGAAGCGGCAGAAGGCCCGCGCTGGATGCAGGCTTTTCAGCCACGACCTCTTCTTCCTCCATCACCACGACAGGACCACCCGCAAAGGCTGCCGAAGCAAGCAGCGATGCTGACAGGGCAAGGGCAAAAGACCGTTTCATCTGACACCTCTTTGGGTTGTGACACCGCCAATGCGTACCACAAAAGAGGTTAATGAAGTACTATTTGCTGCATGCCGCGCGGAAAGTGCGACGGGGCGCAAGGCTTTGCCCCCATTTCAGGCGTCAGTCGATCACCTGCTCAAAGTCGATGAACCCAAGCCCGCCGCTGGCCAACTGCTTTGATTTGCGGATCACCGGGCCTTCGAACCAGAAGGTGTTGGTGATCGACCCCTGCGGCCGGGCGCAGGTTTCGGTAAACTTCTCAACCTTGTGGGTGCGGGCGAAAATCTCGATCTCTTCGGTCCCGGCGGCGGTGACGGTGCAATCATAGGTACGCCGGGTGGTGCCGTCATTTTCGCCCAGGAAGAAATAAACCCGCTGGTGCGTGCCGCCGTCCGTCCGCAGCGCTGCCGCCGACGGGGCCTGCGCCGACATCAGGTCAGGCCCGAGCCCACGGGTTTGGATCAGCACCCCGTCGCGCTGGGTGAAGGTCGTCCCGTCGGTGGTTGACCATGTGACGGTGCCGCCCTTGGCATCGGTGATGGTCAACAGCGCATCGGCCGAACGGACAGGGATTACCGCCCGCAAGATCGGAACGCCGAATTTTTCAAGGTCGGCCCGCGTCACAGGGGCCGGAGC
>JAAUPC010000087.1 GCA_012036325.1 Paracoccaceae bacterium | reverse complement strand
GCCCCGGCCTCGGCCGCCACCACGGCGTGGGGGGTGGCAGCACCAATATGCAAGCCGCCCTCGCCCATGCAGACGCCCTTCATCTCAGAGATGCCGGTCAGGCTGACCAGCACGGTCGGCGCCGCCAGCCGCTGCTTCATCGTCGGGATCAGGGTCTGCCCGCCGGACAGCGCCTGCGCGCCATCATGGCCCATCACCTTGACCGCATCCGCGATGGAGGCGGGTTTCACGAAATCGAAATTGTGCATCGGTCCCTCCCCTTATGCGTTCATCGCCGTCCACACCCGCGAGGGCGAGACCGGCATGTCGATATGCGTGACGTGGGTATGCCCGCCACGCTGCAGCGCGTCGATCACCGCGTTGACCACGGCAGGGGGCGAGCCGATGGCCCCCGCCTCACCACAGCCTTTCACGCCCAAGGGGTTGTGCGTGCAGGGGGTCTGGCAGCTGTAGTCGACGTTGTAGAACGGCACATCCTCGGCCCGGGGCATCGGGTAATCCATGTAGGACCCGGTGAGAAGCTGGCCGTTTTCGTCATAGGTGGTGAATTCCAGCAGGGCCTGGCCGATCCCCTGCCCCACGCCGCCATGCACCTGACCTTCAACGATCATCGGGTTCATGATGTTGCCGAAGTCATCGGCGCAGTGGAAGGCCACGACGTCAACCTTGCCGGTGCCTTCGTCCACCTCAACCTCGCAGATATAGGCCCCTGCGGGATAGGTGAAGTTGGCGGGGTCGTAAAAGGCCGTCTCCTCCAGCCCCGGCTCCAGCGTTTCCAGCGGGTAGTTGTGCGGGACGTAAGCGCTGAAGGCGATCTCGCCGAAGGTCTTGGCCTTGTCGGTGCCTGCGACACTGAACTTGCCATCGCCAAAAGTGATGTCGCCTTCCGCCGCCTCAAGCATGTGGGCGGCGATCTTCTTGCCCTTGGCGATGATCTTGTCGAGCGCCTTGTCCATCGCCGTGCCGCAGACCGCAAGGCTGCGGCTGCCATAGGACCCCATCCCAAAGGGAATGCGGGCGGTGTCGCCATGCACGATCTCGACGCTGGATTCGGGCACCCCCAACTTGTCGGCCACGATTTGGGCAAAGACCGTCTCATGCCCCTGCCCGTGGCTATGCGCCCCGACCATGACGGAAAGGTTGCCGGTCGCGTTCACCCGCACCGTTGCCGCGTCGTAAAGCCCGACGCGAGAGCCAAGGACGCCCACCAGGTTTGACGGCGCGATGCCGCAAGCCTCGATCCAGGTGGAAAGCCCCATGCCGCGCAAGCGGCCCTTGGCGGCACTGGCGGCGCGGCGCGCCTCGAACCCCGTGACGTCGGCCATCTCCATGACCTTGTCCAGCGTCGCCTGATAGTTGCCGGTGTCGTACATCAGGCCGACCGGCGACTGGTAGGGGAACTGGTCGGGCGTCAGCAGGTTCTTCCGGCGCACCTCGAACGGGTCAAGGCCCAGCTCACGGCACATCTTGTCGATGACCCGTTCCAAGGAATAGGTCGCCTCGGGGCGGCCTGCGCCGCGATAGGCATCGACCGGGGCGGTGTTGGTGAAAACGGTCTTCACGTTCACATAGACGTTCGGCACCTTGTAGGGCCCCGACATCAGCGTGCCATGCAGGAAGGTCGGCGTCGCGGTGGAGAAGTTCGAGAGGTAAGCGCCCACGTTGGCCAGCGTCTCGGTCCGGAAAGCGATGAAGTTGCCTTCCTTGTCGGAGGCCAGTTCGATCTTCGTGACATGGTCGCGGCCATGCGCATCGGTCAGGAAGCTCTCGCTGCGTTCCGCGGTCCAGCGCACCGGGCGGGCGAGTTTCTTTGCCGCCGCCAACACCAGCGCCTCTTCGCCGTAGTGATAGATTTTCGACCCGAAACCGCCGCCCACATCCGGGGCCACGACCTGCAGCTTGTTTTCCGGGATGCCCATCACGAAGGCCGCTACCAGAAGCCGCGTCAGATGCGGGTTCTGGCTGGTGGTGGTCAGCTTGTAATCGCCCGTGCCGGGGGAATACTCACCGATGCTGGCGCGGGGTTCCATCGCGTTCGGCACCAGCCGGTTGTTCACCAGTTCCAGCGTGGTGACATGGGGGGCGTTCTTGATCGCCTCATCAACCTTGGCGCGGTTATCCTCGATCCAGCCCCAGTCAAAGCAGAGGTTGTCGGGGATTTCGTCATGCACGCGGTTCGATGCGTTCGCCACTGCATCCGCCATGTTAACCACTGCGGCAAGCTCTTCAATGACGCTTGCATCGGCAATCGCTTGCGCTGCGTCCTTGGCTTGCTGGTAAGTCTCGGCGATCACGGCAGCATAGGCGTCGCCCACATGCCGCACCTTGCCATGGGCCAGGACCGGGCGCTTCGGTTCGCGCATCGGTGTCCCGTCGCGGCTGTTGATCAGCCAGCCCGCCGGGTTGCCGCCGACGGCCGCAAAATCCTCACCCGTGAAGACCGCCAGCACGCCCGGCATCCCCTCGGCCGCCGCCGTGCCGACCGACACGATCCGCCCATGCGCCACGTTCGACCGCACCATCACCGCATGGGCCTGCCCCGCGATGTTCATGTCATCAGTGTAGACGCCCTTTCCGGTCAGAAAGCGGACATCCTCACGGCGCTTTGAGGCAGCGCCAATTCCATGATCCTTCGGCATCGTCCAATCCCCCTATTCGGCGGCCAAGGCGCTGACATCCTGCCCAGAGGCAGCCATCACGGCCTTGACGATGTTGTGGTATCCGGTGCAGCGGCAGATATTGCCCTCAAGATAATGGCGCACCTCATGTTCCGTGGGCTTGGGGTTCTCGGCCAACAGCGCCGCCGTCGACATCACCATGCCCGGCGTGCAGAAGCCGCATTGCAGCCCGTGATGATCCTGAAACGCCTGCTGGATCACGCCCAATGAGCCGTCGGCATTCGCCATCCCTTCAATCGTGCGCACATCGGCGCCCGCCACGTCCTGTGCAAAGACCGTGCAGCTTTTCACGGGCTTGCCATCGACATGCACCACACAGGCGCCGCACTGGCTGGTGTCGCAACCCACATGGGTGCCGGTCAGATGCAGCCCCTCACGCAAATAGGCGGACAGCAGCGTCCGCCCCTCCGTCTCGGCCGAAACGGCGCGGCCGTTCACGGTCATGCTGACTTTTGTCATGCTTTCCCCCTCCCTAGGGTCATCCTTGGTAACGGTGTCGGGGCGGAATAGCCCCGAACTAGCCTATCAGTCGTTTGAACCAGCCCTTCTTCGGGGCATCGGCCCCACTGTCTGCCTCGCCCTCGGCCACGGTCGGTTCCGGTTCCTCCTCCGGGGATTCGACCGCATCCTGAAAGCGGGTGAAGAAGTCGTCTGCCATCTTCTTGGCAAAGCCGTCGATGATCCGGCTGCCCAGCTGGGCGATCTTGCCGCCGACCGAGGCCTCGACGTCATAGCTAAGGCGGGTGCCTTCCGGGATCGGCTCCAGCGTCACATTGGCCCCGCCCTTGGCAAAGCCCGCAACGCCACCCTTCCCCTCGCCCGAGATGCGGATCGACTTCGGGGCAACGATGTCGGTCAGATGCACAAGGCCGGTGAAGGTGGCGCTGACCGGGCCGACCTTCTGTTTGACCACCGCTTCATACCCATCAGCGACCGATCCGACCATGCTTTGGCACCCGGGGATGCAGGCCTTTAGCACCTCAGGGTCCAGAATGGCCTGCCAGACAATGCCAGGCTCGGCGCGGATGTCGCGGCTGTCGGTCAACTTCATTGTCGATTCCCTCGCTCCCCAAGGGCGAGATTATGCCAATCCTGCGCGGCGCTAAGAAAAATCTGACCCCTGCGACACAATAAACCGCGAGGACGCGCCAGATTTTGCCATGTCTTGTCGGATGCAAGGGCTTGGGTCTTGCCAGCGGCCCGGGGCCCGCCCTATCTGGCCGCGTCCCAACCGGAGCTTGACCAATGCCCCTGACCCGCCGCCGCCTGGTGATCCTTGGTGCCGCAAGCCTGATGGCCGCCTGTGCCCGCCGTTCTGCGCCGCCGCAGGCCACCCGCAGCGATCTTTATCCGGGTGAGACGCCGGCACTGCGGGCGCTGATCGAACAATCCGCCGTTGAGCATCAGATTCCCGAAAGCCTGCTCCACCGGGTGATCCAGCGCGAAAGCGGCTACAACCCCGGCGCGCGGAACGGCCCCTATTTCGGGTTGATGCAGATCCTGCCGCAGACCGCACGGACCATGGGCTATCAAGGCCCGCCCGAGGGGCTTTTGGACGCCGAAACCAACCTGCGCTTTGCGGGCCGGTATCTGCGTGGCGCGTGGATGGTGTCCGGCGGTGATGAAGCCGAGGCCGTCGGCTGGTATGCGCGCGGCTATTACTATGAGGCCAAGCGGCTGGGTCTTCTGGAAGAAACCGGCCTTCGGACGTAAGCACAAATTTCTTCGAAGAAATTTGTTCGGTTCCTTCAAAGGAACCGGTCCGATTTCTTTGAAGAAATCGGCGGCTTAATACCAGGCGTCGGCGACCCCTGCCTTGCGCCGCGCCACATAGTCATGCAGCCCATCGCGGATGCCGTCGTCCAGGGGGGGCGCCTCAAACTCGGCCAGGCGCTTTTTCCACAAGGCGTTGGCGCGCGTCGCGGCGTCGGTTGACCCTGCCGCCTCCCATTTCTCGAAGGGCTCATTGTCCGAAAGGTCACTGTCCCAGAACGCGGTTTCATAATACCGCATCGTGTGGCTGCAGCCGAAGAAATGGTTGCCCGGGCCCACTTCGGCAAAGGCATCCACTGCAAGCTGGTCATCGTCGATCCTGATCCCGTCGAGGTAGGCATGGAGCGCCCCGCACAGATCAGCATCCAGCATGAACTTCTCATAGGACATGCTAAGCAGCCCATCGAGGAACCCCGCCGAATGCAGGATGAAATTCGCCCCGCAATGCACGGCGGCAAGCATGGACATCGTGCCTTCCATCATCGCTTGCCCGTCTGGTAGCTTGGACGTGGTAAAGTTGCCGCTGCAGCGCAGGGGCAGGTTCAAGCGCCGTGCAAGCTGCCCGATGACTTGTGAACCGATCGCGGGTTCCGGCGTGCCGAAAGTGGGGCTGCCTGACCGCAGGGACATGGAACTGAGGAAGTTGCCAAAGATCACCGGCGCGCCCTTCCGCTCCAGCTGCGTCAGCGCGCATCCGGCCATCGTCTCGGCCAGGCTCTGTACGATCCCGCCCGCATTGGTGACCGGTCCCATCGCCCCACCAAGGATAAATGGCACGATCACCGCCGCCTGATTGGCCCGTGCATAAGCGCGCAGGGATTTGGTCATGGTGCCGTCCCAGACCAAAGGTGAATTGACGTTCACATTGCCCAGAATAACGCAATGATCGTTCACAAATGCCTCACCAAACAGGATGCGGGCCATGTCGATGCTGTCTTCCGACCGCTCCTCTGCCGTCACGGACCCCATGAAGGGCCGATCCGAAAGCTCGATATGCGCCATGACCATGTCCAGATGGCGCTTGTTGACTGGCACATCGGTTGGTTCACAGATCGTGCCGCCGGAATGGTGAAAGTTGGGGCTCGACTGCGCCAGCTTGATGAAGTTGCGGAAGTCGTCGAGCGTTCCGAAGCGGCGGCCACGGTCCAAGTCCATCACGAAGGGGCTGCCATAGGCGGGCGAGAAGACCATGTTCTTCCCCCCGATCCGCACCGAATTGGCGGGGTTGCGCGCGTGCTGGGTGAACTCAGGCGGCGCAGATTTCAGGACTTCGCGCAGAAGCCCCGGTGGGAACTTGACGAGCAAGCCCTGCACATCGGCCCCGGCGCGCCGCCAATGGTCCAAAGCCACCGGGTCATCGCGGAACTCGATCCCGGTTTCGGCCAGCACGCGGTCAGCGGCGGCCTCGATCCTGAGCAGGTTTTCTTCTGACAGGACGTCGTAGGTGGGTATGTTTCGAACGATATAGGGCCGCCCGATGCCGCCGCCCTTTTGCGCCCGCTCCGCCTGCCGCGCCTGACGGCCTGACCGCACCCTGACCTCACCCATCTTCGCCCCCCGGTAAACTCGACACCTGTGTCAGGTTTGTCGCAAACGGCCCGCGAGTCTGGTCAAAGCGCGACATGGCGCGGGCGCAATGCGCCCTCAGGTCACCACATCGGGCGCGGTGCGGCCGGTATGGGCGGCAATCCCGGCCAAGACATGCGCAGCGCGGATCACCGGGGCCAGCGCCTCTTGCGCGTCAAGGTCAAGGCCATCCGGCCCCGCCGCATAGCGTTCCAGATAGACCCTCAAGGTCGCTCCTTCGGTGCCGGTGCCGGACAGGCGATACACGATCCGGCTGCCATCGCCAAACATCACCCGCACGCCTTGTTTCATCGACACGGACGCATCTACAGGGTCCGTATAGGCGAAATCGTCGGCGGCGGTGATGGTCATCCCCTCAACCACCTGCCCCGGCAGACCGGCCAAGGACCCGCGCAGCGCGGCCATCATCGCATCGGCCTTGGCACTTTCGATCGCCTCAAAATCGTGGCGGCTATAGTAGTTGCGCCCGAACTTCGCCCAGTGATCCGCAAGGATATCAGCCACCGACTGCTTGCGCACGGCCAGGATGTTCAACCACAGCAGGATCGCCCAAAGCCCGTCCTTCTCGCGCACATGGTCGGACCCGGTGCCGAAGCTCTCCTCACCGCAGATCGTGGCGCGGCCCGCATCCAGCAGGTTGCCGAAGAACTTCCACCCTGTCGGCGTCTCATATTTCCCGATCCCCAAGGCATCCGCCACCCGGTCGGCAGCGGCAGAGGTCGGCATCGAGCGCGCGACACCCTTCAACCCCTTGGCATAGCCGGGCGCGAGGTGCGCATTGGCCGCAAGCACTGCCAGACTGTCGGAAGGTGAGACATAGATCCCCCGCCCCACCACCATGTTGCGGTCGCCGTCGCCATCGGATGCCGCGCCAAAATCCGGGGCAGTATCTGAAAACATCTCGTCCATCAGCGCCTTGGCCCAGGTCGGGTTCGGGTCCGGATGCATGCCGCCAAAGTCCGGCAAGGGCGTGGCGTTGACGCAAGTCCCCTTGGCAGCACCCAGGCGCTTTTCAAGGATCTCCACCGCGTAAGGGCCGGTCACGGCGCACATCGAATCCATCCGCATGCGAAAGCCGTCCGCGAACATCGCGCGCAGGGCGGGGAAGTCGAACAGGCTTTCCATCAGCGTCGCATAATCGGCCACCGGATCGACCACATCGACCACCATCGCCCCCAACTGGTGCCGCCCGATGCGCGCAAGGTCCACATCCTGCGCCTCAAGCACCTTGTATTCGGTGATCACCGTCGTCCGCTGATAGATCGCCTCGGTCACACTTTCCGGCGCTGGCCCGCCGTTGGGCATGTTGAACTTGACTCCGAAATCCTCCTCCGGCCCGCCGGGGTTGTGCGAGGCCGACATGATGATCCCGCCATCCGTGCCATTCAGCCGGATCAGGTGGCTGGCCGCCGGGGTCGACAGGATCGCCCCCTGCCCCACGATCACGCGGGCCGCCCCGTTCGCCGCCGCCATCCGCAAGATCACCTGCGCCGCACGGTCGTTGAAATAGCGCCCGTCACCGCCGAGGACAAAGGTCTTGCCAGCGCAGCCCACCACATCAAACGTCGCCTGGATGAAATTCTCCAGATAATGCCGCCCCATGAAGACCGGGGTCTTCTTCCTGAGGCCCGAGGTTCCGGGCTTCTGCCCCGTAATCGGCGCGGTGGGGACGGTGGTGATCTGGGTCATGGTTTCACTCCCTTCGGCAATCCGGTGCGGGACCGGAACAACAGGACAGATTGCGCAGGCACTTCGGTGAAGGCCGCCCCCGCCGCCATCTCAGGCCGCGTGGTATCAAGGATGAGGTCCCACCCGGGAGCGGTGTCGGGCAGATGCAGCGCGGTTGCAGGGCCGGTGTTGAAGACGGCAAAGACGGCTTCGGGGTTCGGGTCCCCCCCTTCGGCGGCCATGCGAAGTTCGACGCAAAGGCAGCGGAAGGCCGGGTCATGCCATTCCTCAGACTGCGGCACGGTGCCATTGGCGCGGCGCCAGATCACATCCGGCACCCCGTCCGAGGGGCGTTTGTGCGCATGCAGGAACCGCCGCTGCCGCAAGATCGGCAAGGACCGGCGCAAGCTTGACAGCTTGGCGACAAAAGCCATAAGGCCCGCATCAGCCTTGGCCCAATCGATCCAGCTGACCTCATTGTCCTGGGTGTAAGCGTTGTTGTTGCCGCCCTGGCTATGGCCGATCTCATCGCCCGCCAGCAGCATCGGCACGCCTTGCGCCAGCATCAGCGTGGCCAGAAGGTTGCGCTTCCTCAAGGTCCGTGCTGCCAGCACCTTGGCGTCCTTCGTCGGCCCTTCAACCCCCAGATTGTCCGAATGGTTTTCGTGGTGCCCATCCCGGTTATCCTCGCCATTGGCGAAGTTGCGCTTGATGGTGAAGCTGACCAAGTCCTCCAGCGTGAAGCCATCATGGCTGGTCACAAAGTTGACCGAGGAGGTCGCCGCCCGGCCCGAATGGTCAAACCGGTCGGCACTGCCCAAGACGCGCGCGGCAAGGTCACGCGTCATCCCGGCATCGCCCTTCCAGAACCGGCGCACTCCATCGCGGAACTTGTCGTTCCATTCGTGGAACGGGTGCGGATAGGCCCCCAGCTGATAGCCGCCGGGGCCAATATCCCAAGGTTCGGCAATCAGCTTCACCCGGGACAGGGTCGGGTCCTGCCGGATTGCATCAAAAAAGCCGCCGTTCGGGTCAAAGCCATGCGCCTCACGCCCCAGCACCGTGCCAAGGTCAAAGCGGAAGCCGTCGACATGGGCAAATTCCACCCAATACCGAAGCGAGTCCATCACCATCCGCAAGACCATCGGATGCGTCAGGTTCAGCGTATTCCCGGTGCCTGCGTCGTTCACATAGAAACGCCCGCCCCCCGCCAGCCGGTAATAGCTGGCGTTATCCAGCCCCCGGAACGCCAGCGTCGGGCCCCATTCATCGCCCTCGGCGGTGTGGTTGTAGACCACGTCCAGAATGACCTCGATCCCGGCCGAATGGAACCGGCGGACCATGGTCTGAAACTCCCACAACGCGCCTTTTGACATGTAGCGGGGCTCCGGCGCGAAGAAGGCCAGCGTATTATAGCCCCAATGGTTGCGCAGACCCTTGGCGACCAGAAACCGGTCATCGATGAAGGCCTGCACCGGCAGAAGCTCAATCGCCGTGACGCCCAGCTTTAGCAGATGGTCAATCACCGGATCCGACGATAGCCCGAGATAGGTGCCCCGCAGCCCCTTTTCCACGCCGCCGTGCAGCGCGGTCAGCGATTTGACATGCGCCTCATAAATCACCGTATCAATGCGCGGCGTGCGGGGGGCCGTGTCATTGCCCCAGCTGAAGGACGGGTCGGTCACCACCGCCTTTGGCACGGCAAAAGCGCTGTCGCGGGTGTCAAAGGAAAGGTCCCCCCGGGCCGAGCCGATCTTGTAGCCCATCAGCGCGTCTGACCATTTCAGCCGCCCCTCCAGCGCGCGGGCGTAAGGGTCCAGCAGCAGCTTGTTCGGGTTGAACCGGTGCCCCTGTTCCGGCGCATAGGGCCCATGCGCGCGAAAGCCGTAGACCGTGCCGGGGGTCAGCCCGCCGACATGTATGTGCCAGATATCGCCGTCCCGCTCCAAAATGGGCAGACGGGCCATTTCCTTGCGCCCGTCGCTGGTGAAAAGGCACAGTTCAATCCGCTCGGCATGGGCGGAAAAGACGGCGAAGTTCACCCCGTCGCCGGTGAAACTGGCCCCCATCGGCCAGGGGCGGCCATTGCTGACCGCATGACCCGCCAGCCGCGCGGGGAGTGAGGTGGTTTGCGGCGTCACGCCGTCAGCCTTTCGTAAAGCCCGGCATAGGCGGCGGCGCTGGTTTCCCAGCCCACCGGATGGCCCATCGCATTGGCGCGGACCTTGGCCCAGACCTTTGGCTGACTGTGCAGCGCCAGAAGCTGCGCCAAGGCCTGCCCGAAGGCCAGCGCATCCACCGGGTGGAAGGTCACCCCCGTCGCGACCCCAGCGGTCAGGGTCGCAGGGCTCGCGCCAATCACCGTATCGGCCAAGCCCCCGGTCAGCGCCACCACCGGCAGCGTGCCGAAGCGAAGGCCATACATCTGCGTCAGCCCGCAAGGCTCAAACCGGCTGGGGACCAGCACCGCATCGGCCCCGGCAAACAACCGATGGCTCAACCCCTCGTCATAGCCAATCCGCACCGCCACCCGCCCGGGGAACCGCGCGGCAAGGGCGCGCACCGCCCCCTCCATCCCCGGATCGCCCGAGCCAAGGACGATCAACCCACCCCCGCCAAGGATGAAATCGGGGATCACGGCGGGCAAGAGGTCAATGCCCTTCTGGTCGGTCAGGCGGCTGACAACGATGGCAAGCGGCCCCGGAACCTCCAGCCCGAACTCTGCGCACAATTGCTCACGCGCCTTGGCTTTCCCGGCCATCGCCTTCGGCCCGAAGGAAGGCTCCTCTGCCCCCGGGTCCCAGACACCGGTATCCACCCCGTTCAGGATGCCGGACACCACCGGCCCCCGCGCCGCGATCACGCCTTGCAGGCCCATGCCAAACTCGGGCCGCATCAATTCTGCCGCATAGGTGGGGGACACCGTGGTGATCCAGTCGGCCGTCACCAACCCTGCCTTCAGCGTGGAAATCCCGCCGTAATATTCCAGCGCCTCCGGGTGCCAGGCATGGCCCGGCAGACGCAGGACACCCAGCATATGCGCGGGCGCCCAGCCCTGAAAGGCGATGTTGTGGATGGTCATCACCGACTTGCAGCCGCCAGTGCCGTGATAGGCCAGATAGGCCGGCGCCAGCCCCGCCTGCCAGTCATGCGCATGCAGGACATCGGGCTTCCACCCCTCCAACCCCTCCCGCGCGATCCGGGCCGCAACCCAGGACAAGGCCGCAAAGCGCACCGCGTTGTCCGGATGCTCGCCCACGGGGCTGGAGTAAGGCCCGCCTTCCCGGTCATAAAGGTGCGGCGCGTCCAGGAGCAGGACGGACAGCCCGCCCACCTCGCCCGCCAGCGACCCGGCCGGGGGCGCCGGATTT
>JAAUPC010000086.1 GCA_012036325.1 Paracoccaceae bacterium | reverse complement strand
GCAGCCGCAAGCCCGCCTCCCCGGGCGGAGAGGGTGCGTGATCCGACAGCTGACCTTTGACCTGACCGGGTCCGAGGCACTTACCCGGGCAGATTTCTTCGTTGCCCCCTCCAATGCGCTTGCCCTACAGGCGGTGGAAGGCTGGAACGACTGGCCCGGGCGCAAGCTGATCCTGATCGGGCCGGAAGGGTCGGGCAAAACCCATCTGGCGCATGTCTGGGTGGCTATGGCGGGCGGGATGATCCTGCCGCCCGCAGTCTGGCCGGGCAGGACATCGCCGCCTTCTCCGGGGCCAATGTCGTGGTTGAAGATGCCGACCAGATCGGCCAGGCTGAAGCACAGCTGTTCCACTTGCACAATCTTGTCACCAGCACCGGGGGCGCGCTTCTGTTGACGGCCGCCACCCCACCGCGCGACTGGGGGCTGCAATTGCCAGACCTTCTCAGCCGTCTGCAGGCCGCCCCCATCGCCCGGCTTGAAGCGCCGGATGAGGGGCTGCTGTCGGCCGTCCTCATCAAGCTTTTCGCCGACCGCCAACTTGCCGTGGCGCCGAACCTGATCCCCTACCTGGTCAGCCGGATGCCAAGGTCCGTGGGGGCTGCTCGGGCCCTGGTTGCCGCTCTTGACGCGGCGGCACTGGCGCTTGGCCGCCCGGTGACGCGGGCTTTGGCGGCCGAGATCCTTGAAGCGGACGACCCTTAGGCCAGGACCACCCGGCACCCGGTTGCCAGGTCATAACGCGCAGCGCGCGCCGACCGCAGATAGGGCCAGGCGTAGTACCACGCGGCAAAAATCCAGAAGGCGATCTGCGCGGCAAACTGGGCCATTTGCAGGGTTGGCAAGGCAAGAAGCACACCCTCAAGCAGGCCGGTCAGAAGGGTGAAACCACTTGCCAGAAGGAATGGACCAAGGCGGCGAAGCTCGCGGCAGGGGTGGCAGGCACCTTCGGGGGCGTGGACCCGCAGCCCGGTGATCAGTTTGCCGGGCGTCGGCCAGCCCAGGGCGGCTACCGCCCCCATCAGGCCGAAGGTCATCAGTCCCAGGGGAAACAGCGGCCGCACCGGGTTTGCCGCAGCATCGGTGGACAGCGCATACTGTGCCGACCCAAGAACTTTTCTCACAGTGATCGTCTGATTGCCTTGCAGGCCGGACTGCGTTTCTCCGAACAGACGGTAGACGACATGGGTGGTATGGCCAGAGGGCAGCCCCATGAAGGTGTCAGCGCAGACCAGCACCCGATCCACCTGGTCAGGCAGGATGCCCACCAGCACAGCCTCGGGCACCGGATCGGGCGTCACACAGGTGGCCGAGGTCCAGGTCCCGCTGATCGTCGCTGTGGTGGTGCCATTGCGGGTGGTCGTGCTGACGACAGACCCAAACTCCGGCAATGGCGTACCAATCCGGAACCGGTCAGCGTCCATCCGCGTCAGCGGGTAAAGCAGCGCCAAGGCGAGCCCGAGGAACAAAAGGCAGTCGATCAGGAATGCAATCGGGCGGGCAGAGCCATAGGTTTCGGTCATCTGGGTCCTTCCTGGCTTTGGCGGTCAGCAGGTCGATTTTCATGCGCGGTCCGGTTCGGTCAACGGGGGAAAACCGCACCCCAACCGCCAAGGCTGGACAGTGACCAGCCCGGATGAAAGACTGTCATCACAGCGTCACAAAGCCCGCGGCATAACCCTGCCATGACCCAAGCAGATTTCCTCAAATCGCCCTTCCCCGCCCCGGTGGAACTTCCCTTCGCTGAGACGGCGGGTCCCGCCCGCTATTTCAACCGTGAGCTTTCCTGGCTTGCCTTCAACTGGCGGGTCCTGGAAGAGGCCGCGAACCTCGCCGTGCCCTTGCTGGAACGCCTGCGCTTTCTGTCGATTTCGGCCACCAACCTGGATGAGTTCTACACCGTCCGCGTGGCCGGCCTGCGCGCGCTGGTGCGCACTGGCAACGCAACGCTTTCGGAAGACGGCCGCAGCCCGGCGGAACAGCTGCACCTGATCAACGCCGACGCCCGCCGCCTGATGCAGACCCAGCAGACTACCTTCAACCGCCTCCGGCGTGAGATGGAAAATGAAGGGATCAGCATCGTCCCCCGCTCCAAGCTGACGGCGCGGGACCTCAAACACCTTGAGTCGCATTTCCTCAACAACGTCTTTCCGGTGCTGTCGCCCCTCGCGATTGACCCCGCGCACCCGTTTCCCTTCATCCCCAACACCGGTTTTTCGCTGGCACTGGAGCTGGAGCGCAAGACCGATCACCGCAGCCTCAAGGCCCTCCTGCCGATCCCGCAGCAGATTGCCCGCTTTGTGCCGCTGCCCGGCAAGCCCGGCGAAAACCGCTTTCTGCCGCTGGAAGAGCTTCTCCTCCTCCATCTTGGCATGCTCTTTCCCGGCTACAGCGACCAGGGCCATTGCACCTTCCGCGTGTTGCGCGACAGCGACCTTGAGGTTGAGGATGAGGCCGAAGATCTGGTCCGCGAGTTCGAGACCGCGCTGAAACGCCGCCGCCGCGGCGAGGTCATCCGCCTGAAAATGTCCGCTGGAGCGCCCGAAACACTCCGCGCCCTCATCATGGAAGAACTTGCCGTCACCGAGGATGAGGTGGTTGAGGTCAAGGGCCTTCTGGGTGTCGCTGACCTGAAGGAACTGATCCTGTCCAGCCGCAAGGATCTGATGTGGCCCCCGTTCACCCCCCGTGTGCCGGAACGGGTGCAGGATCATGACGGTGACCTTTTTGCCGCGATCCGGCAAAAGGACATGCTGCTGCATCACCCGTATGAGACCTTCGACATGGTGATCCGCTTCCTGGAACAGGCGGCGCGCGACCCGAACGTGCTGGCGATCAAGCAGACACTTTACCGAACCTCATGGGACAGCCCCGTCGTCAGCGCCCTGTGTGAGGCGGCCGAGGCCGGGAAATCCGTCACTGCCCTGGTCGAGTTGAAAGCCCGGTTCGATGAGGCCGCGAACATCCGCCAATCCCGCCGCCTGGAACGCGCAGGCGCGCATGTCGTCTACGGGTTCGTGAACTACAAGACCCATGCCAAGATCAGCACCGTTGTCCGGCGCGAAGGGGACAGCCTGGTCACCTACACCCATTACGGGACCGGCAACTACCACCCGATCACCGCACGGATCTATACCGACCTCAGCTTCTTCACCTGTGACGCCGCCCTTGGCCGGGACGCGACCAAGGTCTTCAACTATCTTTCGGGCTATGTGCAGCCGGAAGGGTTGGAAAACCTTGCCATCGCGCCGGTCACGATGAAGCCACGCTTGCTGGAGCTGATCGCCAATGAGGCCGATCATGCCCGCGCTGGTCGCCCAGGGGAAATCTGGGCCAAGATGAACTCTGTCATCGAGCCCGATGTGATCGACGCGCTTTATGCGGCCAGCCAGGCGGGCGTGAAGATCAACCTGGTCATTCGCGGCATCTGCGGGCTGCGGCCCGGCGTAAAGGGGCTAAGCGAGAACATCCGCGTCAAGTCCATCGTCGGGCGGTTCCTGGAACACAGCCGCATCGTCTGTTTCGGCAATGGCCACGGCCTGCCGTCGAAGAAGGCACGCGTGTTCTTCTCCAGCGCCGACTGGATGGGCCGCAACCTGACGCGCCGGGTGGAAACCTTGGTCGAGGCGCATAACCCGACGGTCAAAAGCCAGATCCTCAGCCAGATCATGGCCGCAAACCTTGCGGATGAAGCGCAAAGCTGGGTCCTCGCCCCCGGTGGCAGCTATACCCGCGACCTTGCACCGCGCGATGGCAAGATGTTCAACTGCCACCAATTCTTCATGGAAAACCCGTCCCTTTCTGGCCGGGGGACCGCCGGGGCGAAGGATGCGCCACGCCTGGTGTCGGTCAAGGATGACGAAGCCACCGGCGCGGCCGCCGAATAGCGCAAGACCCAAATTCCTTAAGCAAGGAATTTGCCAATTTTCTTGGCCGCGAAAATTGCACGGCGCCCCATAGTTGACCCTGCACCGGGCGACCGTCACGATGCGCGCGCAAGACAGCAAGGGATTCCCGCCATGGCGGCTGACGGCCAGACCCCCACAAATGACGATGACGAAGACGGCCCCTTTGGCCGCCCGCTGTTTGACGACCCCTCTGCCCGCGCCCTCAGCCGGGTTGGGGTTGTCGATGTCGGCTCAAACTCGGTCCGGATGGTGGTGTTTGATGGCGCCGCGCGGTCGCCTGCGTATTTCTACAATGAAAAGACCATGTGCGGCCTGGGCAAAGGTCTGGCCGAAACCGGCAGACTGAACCCGCAAGGCAGGATCAGGGCCCTCGCCGCCCTGCGCCGGTTCGCGCTTCTGGCCGATGGGATGGAGATCGCGCCCCTGACCGTTGTCGCTACCGCCGCCACGCGCGAGGCCGAGGATGGCCCCGCGTTTCAGGCCGAAGTCTTGCGCGAAACCGGCCTGAGGCTCCATGTCATTGACGGCGACGAAGAGGCACGGCTTTCGGCGCAGGGCGTGCTTCTGGGCTGGCCCGATGCCAAGGGCATCGTCTGCGACATCGGCGGCAACTCGATGGAACTGGCGCGGATCGGCGATGGCCGGGTCGGCAAGCGGGTCTCTACCCCGCTCGGGCCGTTCCGTCTGCAGCAACTGTCATCCGACCCGGCAAAGCGGCGTGCCCATATCGCCAAGGTCCTGCGCGAAGCGCAGTCCTTGCTGCGGTCTTCTGGCGCACGGATCTATCTGGTCGGCGGCAGCTGGCGCGTGATCGCGCGGCTGGACATGGAGCGGCGGAATTACCCCCTGACCGTCCTGCACGAATACCGCATGACGCCCCGCAGCCTAGATGACACGCTGGACTGGCTGGAAGTGTCGGACCTTTCCGTCCTGCGCGGGCGCACCGGCACCAGCGCGGAACGCATGGAACTTGTCCCCCTCGCCTGCGAGGTCCTGCGCGAGATCCTTGCCGCCTTCAAACCGTCCGAGATCGACGTTTCGGCCTATGGCATCCGCGAGGGGATTTTGTACGAACACATGCCGGAAAAGCTTCGCGCCCGCGACCCGTTGATCGAGGCCGCGCGGATGGCCGAAATGGTCCAGGCCCGTATCCCCGGCTTTGGCAAAAAGCTTTACGACTTCCTTCTGCCGCTTTTTCCCGAGGCATCGAAAGACCAGCTTCGCCTGATCAAGGCCGCCTGCCTTCTGCACGACACCACCTGGCGCGCGCATCCTGACTTCCGGGCCGAAGCCTGCTTTGACAATGCCACCCGCGCCAACCTTGGCGGGCTGGATCACCCGGCCGGGTGTTTCTTGGCCTCGCGCTCCTCCACCGCTACAAGAACAGCCGCTCTGGTTCGCGCCTTGAACCGATGTTCCGTCTTCTGGACGAAGACCAGATTCAGGCGGCCGAGGTGTTGGGCAAGGCCATGCGCTTTGGCGCGATGTTTTCCATCGGCGACCCGGCAAAGGCCGGCCGGCTGATCTGGCTGCCGAAAAAGCGCGTGCTGGAACTGGAGCTGACCCCCGCCGGCGAAGGCCTGTTCGGTGAGGTGGCGCAAGCGCGCTTCCAGTCCCTGTCCCTTGCGCTGAAGGCGCAGACACTGGTCAGCAAGGCCGCCTGATGCTGCGGCTTGATCATCTCGCGGTGGTGGCGGGGCGGCTGGAGGACGGCGTGGCCGAGGTTGAGCGCAACTTGGGCCAGGCCATGGCCGGGGGTGGCAAGCACCCGCTCATGGGCACCCACAACCGGCTTCTGGGTCTGGGCGACGTCTATCTTGAGGTGATCTCAGTCGATCCCGACGCCCCCGCCCCAACCCGCCCGCGCTGGTTTGACATGGACCGCTTCCGCGGCCCGCCACGCTTGGCAAATTGGGTTGCCGGATGCGATGACCTTGCCGCCGAGGTGCGCTGGGGCCCGAAGGGATCGGCCAACCCCTTGCCTTGCAGCGCGGTGACTACCGCTGGCAGATGGCGGTGCCGGACGATGGGCGGCTGCCCTTCGACGGGGCGTTTCCGGCGCTGATCCAGTGGGAAGGCCCTGCCCATCCCGCCCGGGCCCTGCCCGACCTTGGCCTGCGCCTGACACGGCTTGAGATTGCCCATCCGAAGGCCCCTGCCCTGCGGGCGGCCTTGGCCGGGCGGCTGGATGACCGCCGCATCGTGATCCTCGACAGTCCCGTCCTGGCCCTGCGCACCACGATGACACGCCCCAGGGACCACGCCGGATCGGCTGACCCATCCCCTGCCCGGCGCGGATATATCCCCGTGATCCGTCATGTGCGGCTGCAGAAATTCCTCTGACATCCTGCGCCGCGACGGGTAAGATCGCCGCATCATGTCGATCTGGACCCGTATCGCCGACGCCCTTTCCGCCCTCGCCCAGGCGAGCCCCTGTCGGTGGTCTTCGACCGGCTGCGTGGCGCGCCCGCGCCCGACCAGTCGGTTGGCTTCACGATTGCCGTCCTTGCCCTTGGCGCCAAGATGGCCAAGGCCGATGGCACCGTCACCCGGGACGAAGTGACCGCCTTCCGCCGCATCTTCACCTTTCCCGACGGGGAAGAAGATCATGCCGCCCATGTCTTCAACCTGGCGCGGCAGGATGTGGCGGGCTTTGACGCCTATGCCCGCAAGATCGCCCGGCTGTTCAACCCGGACGGCCACCGCATCTGCGCCGATGACCACCACGTTCTGGTCGATATCCTTGAAGCCCTATTCCAGATCGCCCTCGCCGACGGGTCCTATCACCCCGGCGAAGATGCCTTCCTGACCCATGTCGCCGATGAATTCGGCCTGGATGAACGGTGCTTCAACATCGTCCGGTCCCGCCTTGTGGAAGGGGCCCCGCGTGACCCCTATGACGTGCTGGGTCTGCCCCGCGATGCCTCGAAAGCCGATGCCCGCAAGGCCTGGAAAGCCCTCGTCCGCGATAGCCACCCTGATGTGATGCAAGCCCGCGGTGTCCCGCCCGAGGCGATGCAACTGGCGATGCGCCGGATGCAACTGATCAATGAGGCCTGGGCCGCCATCAACACGCGTGAAGCCGCATGACAAACGGTCCGCGCACCTTGCGCCTGGCGACCTACAACGTCGAATGGTTCAACGCCCTCTTTGATGACCGGGGAAGGATGCGGTCCGACAGCGGCCCCTCGGCCCGCTACAAGACCACCCGCGCAGAACAGCTGGGGGCCCTCGGCATCGTGTTCACCGCGCTCGATGCCGACCTTGTCATGATCATCGAAGCGCCCGACACCAATGGTCACCGATCCACCGTTACCGCGCTGGAAACCTTCGCCCGCCACTTCGGCCTGCGGGCAAGAAAGGCGCTCATCGGCTTTCCGTCTGAGACGGAACAGGAAATCGCCTGCCTTTATGACCCGGACCGGCTAACCCTGCAGCATGACCCTCAAGGGGTGCTGTCCACCAGCCACGGGTCGCCCGATGCGCCCCGGTTTGACGGCACCTTCCGCTATGATCTTGACGCGGACATGGTTTTTGAAAGCATCCGTTTTTCCAAACCCCCGCTTGAACTGGCCGCGACCACGTTGACCGGCACCATACTGCGTCTGATCGGCGTGCATGCCAAGTCGAAGAACCCCTATGGCGCGGTCGGGCGCGAAGCGCAGATCCGCCTCTCGATCGAGAACCGCAGAAAGCAGCTGGCCCAATGCCTATGGCTGCGCCAGCGGGTCGAGGGGCATTTGGCCTCAGGCGACAGTCTGGTGGTCATGGGTGATTTCAATGACGGCCCCGGCATTGACGAATTTGAGAAACTCTTTGGCCATTCCGGGGTGGAAATCGTGCTTGGCACCACGCCGGACCCCGCGCTGCAACTGACCGACCCCCATGCGGCCATGGCGTTAAGCAGCCGCGTCGGCCTGTCGCCCACCACCGCGCGCTTCTACATCGCCCCGCAGAAGCGCTTTTTGAGGCCCTGCTGGACTTCATCATGGTCTCGCCCGACCTTGCCGCGCGGGGGCCCGATTGGCGCATCTGGCACCCGTTCAACGACCCGGGCGTGACCAGCATCCCCGAACTGCGTGAGGCGCTGTTGCAAGCGTCTGACCATTTCCCGGTGACCATCGACCTGCCAGATGTGATTTGAAATCGGCGATCCCGATCCCCATACTAACAAGATGAGACTCGCCCCGGTTCTGGCCCTTGTCCTGTCCCTCGTCGCCATGCCCGTGCTTGCACAGGACAAGTCGCCTGTGCCAAACGCTGAGGATGACGGCTTCAGCCTGATGGAGGAAGGCGCCAAGCTGGTCCTGCGCGGTCTGATGACCGAGATGGAGCCCGCGCTGGACGAAATGGGCAAGGCGCTGGACGAGATGGGCCCAGCGCTGGAAAGCTTTGGCGCAGAGGTTGGACCGAAATTGCGCCAGCTTGTCGGCATGATCGACGATTTCAAGAATTACGATGCCCCGGTGATGCTGCCGAACGGCGACATCCTGATCCGCCGCACCGCCCCCCTTGCGCCGAAGCCCGAATTTGCCCCCGGACCGAACGGCGAGATCGAGCTTTGATCCGCTAGAGTGGCCCAAGGGCCACAAGGCTTTTCTGTCGCCCAAAGGGGACTTGCGCCCCTTTGGGCATCTTGCCCGCTGACAGCGCCCAATCCTGCGGCGGTGTGATTGCCGGGCTGTCGGACGCTCCGCGGGGAGTATTTTTGAAAAGAGCAAATCGGCTTGCTCTTTTTTCAAATACTCTCGGGGGGTGCGGGGGGCAGACAGCCCCCCGCTTCGCCCTCAGCCGCGCGCGGCGCGGATCAGATCCAAGATTTCCTTCGCGGCAGCTGGGATATTGGTGCCCGGCCCGAAAATCGCCTTGACCCCTGCATCAAACAGGAACTGGTAATCCTGCTGCGGGATCACCCCGCCGCAGATCACCAGAATATCGCCAGCCCCCGCAGCCTTCAGCGCCTCCACCAGCTTTGGCGCAAGGGTCTTGTGGCCTGCTGCCTGGCTGCTGATCCCGATGACATGGACGTCGTTGTCGATGGCGTCTTGTGCTGCCTCTTCCGGGGTCTGGAACAGGGGGCCCACGTCCACGTCAAAGCCGATATCGGCAAAGGCGGTGGCGATGACCTTTGCGCCCCGGTCATGGCCGTCCTGGCCCATCTTCACCACCAGCATGCGCGGGCGGCGGCCTTCCGCCTCGGCAAAGGCCTCGACATCCTTCTGGATCGCCTCAAAGCCTGCATCGCCCTCATAGGCGGCACCATAGACCCCGGCGAGCGTTTTCACCTCGGCCCGGTGGCGGCCGAACACTTTTTCCATCGCCATGCTGATTTCCCCCACCGTTGCCCGCGCCCGCGCGGCTTCGACCGCCGCTTCCAGAAGGTTGCCGCCATGCCCGGCACGGAAGGTGACTTCGGCCAGTGCCGCCTCAACCCGTGCCGGATCACGGCTGGCGCGGATGGCGGCCAATTTCGCCACCTGCGCCTCACGCACCGCGACGTTGTCGATATCGCGGATGGTGATCTCGTCCTCGCTTGAAAGCCGGTACTTGTTGACGCCGACGATCACCTCATCCCCCCGGTCGATCATCGCCTGCCGCTTGGCCGCTGACTCTTCGATCCGCAACTTCGGCATGCCAGATGCGACGGCCTTGGTCATGCCGCCCATGGCTTCGACTTCCTCGATGATCTTCCAGGCTTCGGCGGCCATCTGGTCGGTCAGGCTTTCCACGTAATACGACCCGGCCAGGGGGTCGATCACCCGCGTCACCCCGGTTTCTTCCTGCAAGATCAGCTGCGTGTTTCGCGCAATGCGGGCGGCAAAGTCTGACGGCAGGGCAATCGCCTCATCCAGCGCATTCGTGTGCAGGGATTGCGTGCCCCCAAGGACCGCCGCCATCGCCTCATAAGCCGTGCGGACGACGTTGTTGTAGGGGTCCTGCTCCTGCAAGCTGACGCCCGAGGTCTGGCAATGGGTGCGCAGCATCAGGGAAGCCGGATTTTTCGCAGAAAAATCATGCATGATCCGGTGCCACAGCATCCGCGCCGCGCGCAGCTTTGCCACCTCCATGAAGAAATTCATTCCGATGGCAAAGAAGAACGACAGCCGTGGCGCGAAGTCATCCACATCCATCCCCCGCGCGATGGCGGTCTTCACATATTCTCGCCCGTCGGCCAGGGTGAAGGCCAGCTCCTGCACCAGGTTCGCCCCGGCCTCTTGCATGTGGTAGCCCGAGATCGAGATGGAGTTGAACTTCGGCATCTCACGGGCAGTGTACTCAATGATATCCGCCACGATCCGCATCGAAGGTTCCGGCGGATAGATATAGGTGTTCCGCACCATGAACTCTTTCAGGATGTCGTTCTGGATAGTGCCCGACAGGGCCGCGCGGGGCACGCCCTGCTCTTCCCCCGCCACGATGAAACTGGCCAGAACCGGGATCACCGCCCCATTCATCGTCATGGAAACGCTGATCTTTTCCAAAGGGATGCCGTCGAAGAGGATCTTCATGTCCTCGACTGAATCGATCGCCACCCCCGCCTTGCCCACATCGCCCAGAACGCGGGGGTGGTCACTGTCATAGCCCCGGTGGGTGGCCAGATCGAAAGCCACCGACACGCCCTGCTGCCCCGAGGCAAGCGCGTTGCGGTAAAAGGCGTTCGATGCCTCAGCCGTGGAAAACCCCGCGTATTGGCGGATTGTCCAGGGCCGTCCGGCATACATCGTGGCGCGCACGCCCCGGGTGAACGGGGCCAGGCCCGGGAAGCTGCCCATATGCGCCAGCCCAGCGGTATCGGCGGCGGTGTACAGGGGCTTGACGGCGATCCCCTCAAGTGTGGCCCAAGTCAGGCTGTCCGGCCCCGCGCCTTTCAACTCCTTCGCCGCCAGCGCCTCCCAGGCGCGTCGATCATCGCTCATGCTGTCCCCTGACCGATGCGTCGCATCGTCCCTTTTGAAATTCTATCAGCGCGCCTATATCGAAGTGAAAGAGAGGCCCGATGACCCCCCCGATCACACTCTTGCACGCAGTTGTTTTGGCGGCGCTTTCGACAGCGCGGCGGGCGTTTTATCTCCGGCGAACAGTCGCAGAAGCTTGTCACCGAAACGCCCTATCGCGAGGCGACGATCATGGTGGTGGTGGAGAGTCAGATCAAGAGGACGCTCACGGCCAAGTAGG
>JAAUPC010000085.1 GCA_012036325.1 Paracoccaceae bacterium | reverse complement strand
GGGCGCGGGCGCGCCTTGGCCAAGGAGGGTGATCATCGGCAGCGTAAAGCTTGCCGTCTTGCCGGTGCCGGTCTGGGCGATGCCAAGGACATCGCGGCCCTTCAGGGCCTCGGGAATGGCCTGCGCCTGGATCGGGGTGGGGGTCTCATAGCCGGCTTCAGTGACGGCCTGCAGCACGCGCGGGTCCAGCGCGAGGTCGGAAAATTTGGTCATAAGCGTCCTATGGATGCGGTATCGGACCGCAGGATTATGGGACGCTAGTTTCCGGGCGCCCCGGCGTCTCGGCCCCAATGGCCGCGCATCGCGCATAGCGTAAATGCGTCAGTGGGTCAAGGCGGGCCCATGCCGCTTTGGAAAATGACTGGGCCGTGATAGGATGAGCGGGATTTGAATGATCTCTTTCCGAATATCTCTTTTTTCAGGTGATTTATGACGCGCATTGCTTTTTTTGCCGGGCTTGTCCTTTTGGCTTTGCTGCCAGCAACCCCCAGTCAGGCTGATCCCTGCCTACGCTCTGGCTGTCGGCAGAACTTCCCGCTGTGCTCGGTGTCCGAAGCGACATCGTACGGCATCCTGTTGGCCGCACCGGCAAAGGGTTGCCTGCGTGTCCGGTTCCGGGTGGAAACGGCAGCGCAAGGCTTTCTGGGGCACACTCCGGCCCTGCGCCCGGGTGAGGTGGCGGTCGTGCGCATTGGCCAAGGCTTCACCGAAGGCGAGACCATGCTGCGCATCGTGGCCGAGGGCTGCGCTACCTTGCCCGCGCTGGTCCGGCGGTGACGCTGGCCAAACGGTCACCCGACCACGGGGCGCGGTCTGCGGCTATGGCGGCAATCGGGTCTTGAGCCGGCAGATCAGCTAGGCGGCACGTCGGGGGCAGGGGGCGCTGGTGCCGGGGCCGCGTCGGCTTCCATCCGGTCCATATGCTTGTCGGCGCGCATCAGGCCGATGCGGCGGAAGAGGTTGCGCGGGTCTTCGTTCAAGCGCTGCAGAAGATGGCAGGCAAGGGCGCCAGCCACCGGTTCCTCACGCGCTTCATGCCAGAGCTGCGCCAGAAGGTTGACGTCAAGCCCCCCGCCCAGAAGCGCGAATTGCGGCATGTCGAGCGGCAGCTTCTTCTTGCCCGTGCGCCGGGCCGGAAAAGCCCGCTCTGGCCAGACGCCGGAATGAAAGCGCTCAAATTCATAAAGTTTCATCAACGAAAAGAACACGTTCATCGACAGGCCGATCCGGCGCTGCGCTTCCGTCTCACCATGGTCGCCAAAGGTGATGATGGATGAGATCAGCCACCGCCCCGGCAGTTCCTGCATCAGGGCTGGTCCGGCTTCGGTCCAGATCCGGCGGAACAGAAGGGGCGCCTCACGCGGATAACTGCGCTTGCGCAGGTGCGCGATAAGGATTGCATTCAAGGCCGCAAGTTCCGGCTTTCCCACCAGTTCCGCCCGGATCGCGCGCAGTTTCTGGCCGTGGATCGACTGCCGCTCGCCCGCCTCGGGGTCAGCATCTGGGTCAGGCTTTGGGAGGGGAGGCAGCGGTTCGATCCGCGCCTCGAGCAGGGGTTGCAGCGGCACATCAAGCGGCGGCAAAGCCTCACCCGGGCCGAGTGCCATGCGCTTCCTTCGCGCCATCCAAAGCTCGATCAGGCTGTCAGGCGCATCAGGATAGGTGACGGTCGGCCCGTCATCCTCTTCGACGAAGGGATCGACAAAGCTGTCGTCCGGCGTGCTGTCCGCGGACGGGATAGGTTGCGATGACGGGTCTTCGGGGGCCGACTGGCTGGTTGGCGGGGGCGCCGCAGGGTCTGGCGGTAGGGTCATGGCCATCTCCGGGGTCGCGCGCAACCGTCTGGCGTGCTTGTCACCCTAAGTTCCGTACCGGGCAGGGTCAAGGCGGCGACCTTGGGGCCGCCAAGTCGGGCTTTGGGGCGTCATTGGCCTCAGTCTTTGCTTCGGCGGTGCTGCCCCATGGTACGGTGCGATAGTCAAAACCAGCCTCGATCGTCGGCTTGACGACAGCGAAGTAGGGGGAAAGGTCGAAATCGCGCGGCGCGAATAGTGAGTGATGGCGAATGTGCCACAACTCGCGCACCGTTTCCCGTTCGATGACGGTGGTGATCCGAGGCAGGATCGGATAGCGCACGGCCTGAAACGCCTCGGCGATCACGGTGGAGCAGATCGCCCGCGTGGGGTCCCCCGACCCCAGCGCCAGCATCCGCCTGCGAAAGCGGCGGGGAACGGGCGGCTCTGGCAGCAGATAGCGCGCGAGATCCACCACGTTTTTCAGATCGTAGGTCCGCCCGAGGCTGGCCCGCATATGGTCCAGCAGGCGCATCCTGTCGGCCTCGCTCAACCCGATTGGTCGGCATATCCGGATGTTGTTGGCAAGGATCGTACCCAAAGCGATGTAGCGGACGCCAGCGGTCAGATCAGCCTCGATCAGATCGCGGCCGTCGCCGTCGCCCATGAACATGGCGGCATGTGACCAGGTCGACTGCGTGAGATATTTGATCGCCGATGAGATGCGGCGGTTACCTTCGACCAACACCACGTCGCCCGGCCGCAGGCTGGCGCGGATGCGGTCGGGCGAGGCGATGCCGGTCAGGACGTAGCCGCCGATGGGCTGTTCCAGAAAGCGGGCGATACTGCGCCCGAGGAAGGCAGATATCCGGTTCATCGCAGGGTTCCAAAGGCCAACCCGCTGACGTTAGCAGACCCCGGGCGCGATGCGCGACGCGCCACGATGATGTGAAGAGGGCGGTGTCAGACCATCATTTCCTTGGTCGCGGTCAGCTTGACGCCCGGATAATCGCGCACCACCCGGTCGATGTCCCATTGCAGGCGGGTCAGGAAGACGAGGTCCCCATCGCTGTCATGGGCGATGTGGCCCTTGTTGACGTTGACCAGCTGCTCGATCGCGGTCTTTTCTCCGGCAATCCATCGGGCGCTTTGGAAGTTTGACCCTTCAAAGCGCACGGGTAGGCTGTATTCCTGCTCAATCCGGCTGGCAAGCACGTCAAACTGCAAGGCCCCCACGACGCCCACGATGTAGCCTGACCCGATCATCGGCTTGAAGACCTTGGCGGCCCCCTCCTCGGCGAACTGGGTGAGGGCCTTTTCCAGATGCTTGGCTTTCATCGGGTCCATCGCGCGGACGGTCTGCAGAAGCTCCGGCGCGAAAGACGGGATGCCGGTGAAGCGCAGGGTCTCGCCTTCGGTCAGCGCGTCGCCGATCCGCAACTGGCCATGGTTCGGGATGCCGATGATGTCCCCGGCCCAGGCCTCTTCCGCAAGCTCGCGGTCGGCGGCAAGGAAGAGGACGGGGCTGGCCACCGTCATCGGCTTCTTGGTGCGCACATGGTGCAGCTTCATCCCCCGCTCAAAGTGCCCCGAGGCAAGGCGGACAAAGGCCACCCGGTCGCGGTGCTTGGGGTCCATGTTGGCCTGCACCTTGAAGACAAAGCCGGTGACCGGGGTTTCCTCCGGGTCAATCTGGCGTTCGGCCGCCCGCTGCGGTTGCGGTTCCGGCCCGTATTCGCCGATACCGTCCATCAGTTCCTTCACCCCGAACGAGTTGATCGCTGACCCGAACCAGATCGGCGTCATCGAACCGTTGAGGAAGGCCGTCCTGTCAAAGGCCGGGAGCAGTTCCCGCGCCATTTCCAGCTCGTCATGGAACTTCTGCAAAAGCTCTGCCGGGATATGCTCGGCCAGTTTCGGGTCGTTCACACCACTGATCTTGATCGATTCCGCGACCTTGTTGCGGTCGGCGCGGTCCATGATCTCCAGCTTGTCATGGAGAAGGTCGTAGGCGCCCACAAACTCTCGCCCCACGCCGATGGGCCAGCTGGCGGGGGTCACGTCGATCGCCAGGTTTTCCTGGATCTCGTCGATGATCTCGAACACGTCGCGGGATTCGCGGTCCATCTTGTTGCAGAAGGTAAGGATCGGCAGGTCGCGCAGGCGGCAGACCTCAAAGAGCTTGCGGGTCTGGGATTCCACGCCCTTGGCCCCGTCGATCACCATGATCGCGGCATCGACGGCGGTCAGCGTGCGGTAGGTGTCTTCGGAAAAGTCGCTGTGGCCGGGCGTGTCCACCAGGTTGAAGCGGTAGTGGCGGAAATCGAACGACATCGCAGAGGCGGAGACTGAGATCCCCCGCTCCTGCTCCAGCTTCATGAAGTCTGACCGCGTGCGCCGCGCGTCGCCCTTGGCGCGGACCTGGCCCGCCATCTGGATAGCGCCCCCGAACAGGAGGAACTTTTCGGTCAGCGTGGTTTTGCCGGCGTCGGGGTGCGAAATGATCGCAAAAGTCCGGCGGCGGGCAATTTCGGGCGGCAGGGGGGCATGGTTCGACATGGCCCCCCTATAGGCTGCGCAAGGATTGGCCGCAACGAAAAGCGAGGGGTTGTGCGACTCAATGACTTGGGGGACGTTGAGAACATTAATGGAACATGGAGGGTTGGAATGACACTTAAAAAGATTGCAGATGCGTTGGTGGCTGGCTGCCGGGAAGACCGCGCGCGTCAGAACCTTGACCTGCTTTACGCCCCGGATGCCGTGTCGGTCGAGGCGATGGACATGGGCGGCGGGCGTGAGACCCAGGGTCTGGCCGGAATTCACGGCAAGCATGACTGGTGGGAAGGGGGCTTCATCACCCATGGGCTGACGGTCGAAGGCCCGTTCCTGCACGGCGATGACCGGTTTTCGGTGATCTTCGGGATGGATACCACCAACAAAGCCACAGGTGAGCGGAGCGAGGGTCGTGAGGTCGCGGTTTACCATGTGCAGAACGGCAAGATCACGCGGGAAGAGTTCTTTTATTCCAGTTGATCCTGACCAGCGCTTGCCAGATTGAGCGCGTTCCGCGCGAAGACTTCTTGTCTCGCCTCTGGCGCGCGCGAAGGGCGCGCGCCAACCGGCTCGGCCTTGGTCTCCGGCGGGAGTATTTGGGAAAAGCGCAAGCCTGAAGGGCGGGCTTGCCCCCGGCCCTTGCGCTGGTAGGCTAGGCGCAACGGACTTGGGGGAAGCAGATGGATCTGGGGATTGCGGGAAAGCGGGCGCTGGTATGTGCGTCGTCCAAAGGCTTGGGACGCGGCTGCGCCGAAGCGCTGGCCGAGGCGGGCGTTGATCTGGTGATGAATGCCCGTGGGGCCGAGGCGCTGGAAGCGGCGGCGGCAGAGATCCGGGCACGGTATCAGGTGAACGTGGTCACCGTCGCGGGCGACATCACCAGCGAGGCGGGGCGCGCGGCGGTGCTGGCCCATGGCCCCTTCGACATTCTGGTGACCAATGCTGGGGGGCCGCCGCCGGGGATGTGGTCAGACTGGGGGCGTGAGGATTTCATCAAGGCGCTGGATGCCAACATGCTGACGCCAATTGCACTGATGCAGGCCTGTCTGCCCGGAATGATCGCCAAGGGCTGGGGGCGGGTGGTCAACATCACCTCTGTCTCGGTCAAGGCGCCGGTGCCGGTTCTGGGCCTTTCGAACGCGGCGCGGGCAGGGTTGACCGGCTTTGTCGGCGGCACGTCGCGGCAGGTCGCAGGCAAGGGGGTCACGATCAACAACCTTCTTCCCGGCATTCATGCGACGGACCGGGCGATTGCGCTGGATGGGGCCGTCGTCAAAGCGCGCGGCATCAGCATGGAAGACGCAATTGCCGAGCGCAGTGCCACCATCCCCGCCGGACGCTATGGCACGGCGGCGGAGTTTGGGGCGGCTTGCGCGTTCCTGTGTTCACAACACGCGGGGTTCATCGTGGGGCAGAACATCCTGCTGGATGGCGGGGCGACGAATGCCACCCTCTGACACTGCGGGGGACGCATCGCCCACCTGGCAATGCGTGATGATCCTGTGGGGCGACAAGTACGGGGTGGATACGGTCAACCGCCTTGTTGCCGCCGTGGCGCGGCACGCGACCCGTCAGCCGCGCTTGTCCTGCTGACCGACCGCGCGCGCGCGGGGCTGGACGAAAGGGTGACGCCACGCCCGATCCCCGAGGTTTGGCTTGAGCCTGAGATGCGGGGCGGCGGCTGTCAGGCCAAGCTGTGCATGTTCGACCCCGGTGTCGTGCCGGAGGATCTGCCGGCGGTCTATCTGGATCTGGACACCGTCATACTGGGCGATGTCGGTAAGGCGATCGGGTTCCTCAAACCGGGAGGGCTGATGCTGCTGCAAAGCGCGGTCCTGCCCTTCGGGCCTCTGGGGCGGCTGGCCTATCGACTGAGTAGGGGCAAGCGCTATGCCCGGGGCAATTCGTCGGTCGTGGTCTATCATCCAGCGGATTGTGGCTATATTGCCGAGCGGTTCCTGGACTTGAAGCGCCAGTATCCGACGTTCGGCTTCCCGCCGATGCGCGCCGATGAGCGGTTCATGAGCTGGGCTGGCCAGGCAGTGGCGGCGGCGGTGCCGACGTCTTTTGCGGTCAAGCTGCCGACGGAATACATGTCGCGGATTGCCGTGCTGGGCTATCTTTGGGCGGTTCTGCCCTGGGTTCGTGCGCGGCGGCGGGGGCTGGTTGCGGTCACCTTGTGCGGGATGACGGTGAAGCCCGAGGTGCTGCTGGCTTTGCCCGACAACGGCCGTCTGACCGACCGGCATGGCCGCACGCTGTTCTGGTCCGATGCGGTCCTCGGCCATGTCAAACGCGCGATCGTCGCGTTTTATGGGCCGGCCCAACCGCGCGGGTAGGGCTCCGGGCGGCGGCTTGTGATGCGCGGGCGGCGCTGCTAGAGAATGCCTGACGAAATCACTTGAGTTTTCATGCCCGACGCCCTTCCCCTTCGTCTTGAGGTCTCGCATCTCGGCCGCAGCTTCGGTGGGCGGCCGGTGGTGAATGACGTGTCGCTGGCGGTCGCGGCGGGGCAGGTGACCTGCCTTCTGGGCCCTTCGGGCTGCGGGAAGTCCACCACGCTGCGGATGATCGCGGGGGTGGAACGCGCCGATACTGGAACGGTCCGGATCGACGGGCGGCTGGTCGAAGGGCCGGGCGTGCATTTGCCGCCCGAGCAACGGTCTGTCGGGCTGATGTTTCAGGACTTCGCCCTTTTTCCGCATCTGACCGTAGCGGAAAACGTAGGCTTCGGCTTGCGGACCCATAAGGCGGAAAAGGCGCGCCGGGTTGGGGAACTTATTGAAAAGGTTGATCTTCACGGGTTTGGCCCAAAGCATCCGCACCAGCTTTCAGGCGGAGAGCAGCAGCGGGTGGCGCTGGCCCGGGCCTTGGCGCCAAAGCCGCGCGTGATGCTGATGGATGAGCCGTTCTCGGGCCTGGACAACCGGTTGCGTGATGGCATCCGCGACCGCACGCTGGAGCTTCTCAAGGAGGAGGGGACCGGCGTCCTTCTGGTCACGCATGAACCGGATGAAGCGATGCGGATGGCCGATGAGATTGCGCTGATGCGCGCAGGCCGGATCGTGCAGCGCGGCGCGCCCTACAACGTCTACAACGCCCCGGTGGACAAGGCGGCGGCGGCATTTTTCAGCGATATCAATGTGATCCGCGGGGTATCGAAGGGCGCTTTGACCCAAACACCCTTTGGTGCCTTCCTGACCCCGGGCCATGCTGATGGCGGCGCGGTCGAGATCGTGATCCGCCCGCAGCATTTGCGGATCGATTTTGACCGGGGCGGTCGCGGTCCGAACCCGACGCCGGAAGAGGGGGTGCCGCGCGGGGAACGGTGCTCCGCAGCCGGTATCTGGGCCGCGAAAGCCTGGTGGATTTCGCGATGGATTTTGAGGGCGCAAAGCTGACCGCCAGCGTCCCTGGGGTGTTCCTGCCAAAGCCCGGCACGGTCTTGTGGCTCATGATCCGCCGCGATCGGTGCTTTGTGTTCGGGGTTTGACGGCGATTCCGTCGAAGGGACACGCCCGCGTTAGGGGCGTTGCACAGGCCCGAATGCGGCTGAGGCCTGCCATTCGGACGGAGCCATGCCGGTCACCCGGTTGAATTCCCGGTTGAAGTTCGATTTGGTGGCAAAGCCCGCGTCCAGCATGGCCGTAGTGACACTTGCCCCTGACCGCAGCGCCTCGCAAGCCGCCCGTACGCGATGCGCGTTCACATAGCGTGAGATGTTTTCGCCGCTGCAGCGGTTTACGGCGCTGGAAAGCTGCTTGACCGGCACATGCAAGCGCCGCGCAAGCTGGCCAAGCGTGAGATCCGGGTCGGTCCAGGGCCTTCGGCTGGTCATGTGCGCGTCCAACCGGGCAAAAAGGTCGGCGTCATCCTCACTTGGCCCGGTTGGTGCCGCCTCTTCTGCGGACGGTCCGGTATCGTCCTGCATGCTGATGCCCAGAAGGCCAAGCCCCAGCAGGACAAGGCTGCCGGTGATGCTGACAATCAGGGGCTGCAGGTCTGTCCGACCGGCAAGTTGTACGGCGACAATCACCAGATCGCTGGCCGCCGACAGCATAAGCCCGGCGGCAATCGCTGCCCAAAGCAGGGCTGGTCGTCCCCCCGCAGACAGCCGCGCGCGGGGCAGGGCATGGCCCGCCCGCCGCAGGACCAGGAGAATGGCCAGTCCATAGCCCAGATAGGCCGCGGGGATCAGCGCATCGAGGGCATCGCGCAAAGCGAAACCGCAGATCAGCGCCAGCGCCGGGCCAACCAGATGCAGCACGTCGCGTGGCCGAAGTGCGCGGTCAAGTCCGGCCGTTACCAGCGCCAGCCATGCTGCCGGAGGCACCAGCATCGCGCTGACCGGCTGCACCGCGCGCATGGCTGCGATCCCGTAATATTGCGCGCCTGCGTTGACAGCCCCTTGCAGCACATTTGCGGCAACCAGAAGGACCAACCCTGCGACCACTGGCCCACGCGCCCGCAAACTTGCCAGAAGAAACAGCAAGATAAGCGAGAAGATGAGGGATATCGGCAATGCAAGCATGGTGCCCTTCCTAGTCCTGAAACCGGTTCCGCGCGACCTGAAACCGGTTTCAGGACGCGCGCCGATGCGGATTTGGCGAAGAACTGGGTCACGCTTCAACCCGAAAGGTCACATGATGTTCAAGATAGCCCTTACTTTCGCTTTCGCATTTGCCACCGCAGCTGGGGCCGACCCCGCAGCGGTGCGAGAGATGTCGATCCCCGCCCCGCACCACGGCCGCGATCTGGAGCTTGCGGTCTACTATCCAACGCTCCATGCCGCCGACACACGCCTCTTTGCCGGAAACCCGGTCTTTGAAAGCATCACCCTTGCCGCGGATGGCAGCGCTGCTCTACCGCCCCCGGATGGCGATTATCCGGTCATTCTGATGTCGCATGGGCTTGGCGGGCATTACCGGTCCCTGGCCTGGCTCGCCGCGGGGCTGGCAGAGAAAGGTGCTATCGTGGTGGCGGTGAACCACCCCAACAGCACTTTTGGCGACTTCAACATGCAGGAGGGTCTGCAGCACTGGACCCGGGGCCAAGACCTTACGCTGGCTTTGGACTTTCTTCTGGCCGACCCGGACCTTGGGCCGATGGCCGACGCGAGCGATGTGCATGTGGCCGGGTTCTCCTATGGCGGCTGGACCGCATTGTCGATGATTGGCGTGCGGGGCAACCTGCCTGGTTACATCGCCCACTGTGCTGATTACGGCGCAAGGTCGTCGCATTGCGCCGATATTTCGAGGGCCGGGGCTGACCTGGCGGCGCTGGATGCGGGGCTTTGGGGGGCAAATCACGCAGACCCACGGGTCAAAAGCGTGATGGCAATTGATCCCGGCCTGACCTACGGCCTTGGTCCAGAGGCGGTGGCTGAGGTCCAGGGTGACATCCTGCTTGTCACGCTTGGTCAGGGCGCGGACCGTTTGCCCGCGACTGACATCAGCGCCAAGGGAAGCAACCTTGTCGCCCTTTTGCCCGCGGCGGAGCTGCTGGAAATCGCCCCGGCCGCGCATTTCAGCATGCTGCCTCTCTGTACCGCGCAAGGGGCCGCGATTCTGGTGGAAGAGCAGGATGATCCTGTCTGCACCGACCCCGCAGGCGCGGACCGCGTAGAGATCCATGCCAGCGTTCTGGCTACCGCAGCGACGTTCTTCGGGCTGCGCTAAGGGGTTTCGGCCGAAGGCCTCTGGCCGGGGCCCGGATGGCGCCGTTGCCAGGTGGCCAGGTCGTGGCCGGGCTCGGGCGGCGCGGGTTCCCCGGTCAGGGTCAGGGTCTTGATCCGGTCAACGCGGAAGCTGCGAAAATCGCTCCGGGCCTCGCACCAGGCGGCAAGGGTCCAGACGCGGCCCCAGAATTCAAGGATCAGGGGCCGGATAGGGCGGTCAGACCCTGTGCCGTCGCCAGAGTGGTAGGTGATGACAACCCTCTCTTGCAGGCGGATGGCGCGGCGGAGCGCGGGGAGGTGGCGGGCGGCGGCCAGCGCTTCATCCCCCGGAAAGACCCAGGTGTCCTTGCCCGCCTCTGCAATACGCCCTTCGGGCAGGACGGCGGCGATCTTGGCCCGCAGGGTTTCCGCCGCCCGTGCCAAGGACGGGTCCGCCCCATGGGGTGACGAGCTGCAGGCCAAGGGTCAGGGCCTGCACCTCATCCGGGGTCAGGGTCAGGGGGGGCAGGGTGATCGGCTCACGCAAGGCGTAGCCCACGCCCCGCTCTCCTTCCACCGGCAGGCCCGAGGCGATGAGCGTCGCCATGTCGCGCCAGACTGTGCGGGTCGAGACTTCCAGCCGTTCTGCCATCGCGCGGGCGGTGTGCAGCCGTCCGTCGCGCAGGATCTGGATGAGGTCAAAGAGGCGATCAGTGCGGCGCATCGGGCAAGCGTGGCGTCAGGGCAGGGGGCAGGGCAAGGGGAAAGTCTGGGTGGCGGCGGCAGTGTCGCCACCCCGGCCCACGAGTGGCTGGGGTGGCGCTGGATGCCCAGCTTCGGTCAATCCATCGCAAAGGCGATGATGTCGTGGCGCATGGTCACGGTTGGGCCGTCGATCAGCGCCATGAAAGGGCCGAAGGCGGGGTCTGCCATCATCGCATCCGCCCCCGCCATAGCGGCTGCCATTGATGACCAGCGGACATGGTCGGTCCAGGTGCCATCTTCGGCGTGGGTGAGGTGGCGGTTCTGAAAGCCGGGCTGGGCCCGCAGCGGCGAAGCGGTGGCTGCCGCGGCGGCAAGAAA
>JAAUPC010000084.1 GCA_012036325.1 Paracoccaceae bacterium | reverse complement strand
GCACTGCGTGAGGTCGTGCCGCGCCCCGGCACACAGGCCGAAAGCGCCAACACTGCCCCCGCCAAAAGCGCCCCGCGCCGTGTCAGGAAATCCATGCCCATCGCCCATGCCCGCCTTTTGCTTTTTCTTTTGCCCGCATGATAGCCCGGACAGGCCCAGAAGGCCAAGCCCTTCCCCCAGACCTACGGCAACCTGACGCCGTCGCGTTAAGGCATGGTTCCTGCCTTTCTGGCTGCCTTTCTTTCTGGTGCAAATATCCTCCGGGGGTTCCGGGGGTGGAAAACCCCCGGTTCCGACGCCAGCCCCGAGGGGCCGCCAAATTGGTTAGCAATCGGTAAACAGAAAAACGCAAGTCATTGAAATCAATACCACATACAGATCTGTCCACGGTGGACAGCTCCTCACTCCCCCCGGTTTTTCAAAGTCCAGGCGATCTGGCGCAGCATGCCGTGAAAGGTCTGCACCTCCGCCCGGGTCAGCCCCAGCCGCCCCCACATGTTGCGCAGGTTGGCCTTCATTCCCTCGGCCTTCGTCTCGGGAAAGAAGAACCCCGCCGCGTCCAGCCGTTCCTCGAAATGGTTAGCCAGCCGCCCCACATCCTCGCGGCTGGCAAAGTCGGTCCGGGCCAGTTCCATGACGGAAGGCAGCACCTCCGTCCCCTGCCGCTGCCATTCATAGCCCAAGAGAAGCACGCATTGCGCCAGGTTGAGCGACGGGAACTCCGGGTTCACCGGCACCGTCACGATGGCGTTGGCATGGATGATGTCGTCATTCTCCAGCCCGGCCCGTTCCGGCCCGAAAAGGACGCCCACCCTCTTCCCCTCAGCCCCCAGCGCGCGGGCCATCGCCATCGCGCGCTCGGGGGTGACGACCTCCTTCACCAACTCGCGCCCCCGGGCGGTGGTGGCAAAGACAAAGTCGCAATCCGCAATCGCCCCCGGCACATCGGCAAAAAGGCCCGCATGGTCCAAAAGCCGCCCCGCACCGCTCGCCATCGCCACGGCCTTGGGGTTCGGCCAGCCATCCCGGGGCCCTGTCACGCGCATCCGTTCCAACCCGAAGTTCAACATCGCCCGCGCGGCGGCACCGATGTTTTCGCCCATCTGGGGGCGCACAAGAATGAAAACCGGGGGGATCATGCGGAACCTTTGCGAAAACCTTGCCGCGAGATAGGCTAGCCATGGTCCCCAGGCAAGGAGAACCCCATGGCGTTCGATCCCGGTCTTGCCCAGCTTCTGCGCGACGATCTTGCGGGAGAGCCGTTCACCGAGCGGAAAATGTTCGGCGGGCTCTCCTTTCTTGTCCGGGGCAACATGGTCTGCGGCCTGCACAAGGGCGGCACCATGTACCGGGTGGGCAAGGCGAACTACGCCACAGCCCTTGCCCTGCCCGGCGTCCGGCCGATGGTGATGGGCGACCGCCCAATGGCGGCGGTGGTCGAGCTGTCGCTTGAAGATAGCGCTGACGATGCCAGACGCGGACCGGTCCTTGCCCTTGCCCGCGCCACGGTTCAGGCCCTTCCAGCCAAGGTAGCCAAGGTAGCCAAGCCGAAAAAAGGCTGATAGACGCAAGCGCAACCCCTTGCCGGAGCCGACAGATGGCCGCTGAAGACCGCCCGCAGATCACCCTGATCACCCCGCCCGCCTTTGACCCTGAGGTGTTCTCGGACCGGATCGCGCGGGTGCTGGACGGCACGGCCATTGCCTGCCTTCGCCTCTCTTTGGGCACCAAAGACGAAGACACCCTGATGCGCGCGGCCGATGCCGCGCGTGAGGTGGCCCATGCCCGCGACGTGGCCATCGTGATCGACAATCACCTGATCCTGGCCGAGCGTCTGGGGCTGGACGGCGTCCACCTGACCGATGGCGCGCGCACGGTGCGCAAGGCCCGCAAGGACCTTGGCGCCGATGCCATTGTCGGCGCCTTCTGCGGCACCAGCCGGCATGAGGGGATGTCGGCGGGCGACGCCGGGGCGGATTATGTGGCGCTGGGCCCGGTCGGAGCCACGGCCTTGGGCGATGGCAGCAGTGTCGAGTTTGACGTGTTGGAATGGTGGTCCGAAGTGATCGAGGTGCCGATGATCGCTGAAGGCGCCTTGACGGCTGAGCTGGTGGCGAAATATGGCCCCGTGACCGATTTCTTCGCCGTGGGGGAGGAGATCTGGGGGGCAGAGGATCCCTTGGCCGCCCTGAAGGCGCTGCTTGCACCCCTTGACTGAAGGCCGGGTCAGGTAGGGTGGGCAATATTGCCCACCCTACGCGACAGCGGTCACATGGGCGGTGCGGATCACCCGTTCGCAATGCTGGGCGAGGACCTTGCGGTTTTCAAACGCGTCCACCGGGACTTCGGGGTGAAAGGTCACCTCCACCCGCCCTTGCCGCCGGGTGGCGAGTGTCTTCACAAGGTGGCTGGCAAAGTCCATGTCGCCCCACCAACCATAGTGCCGGGGATCCTCGCCCACTGGTGCGTGGAACACCACTGTCACTGGCTGGATGTGCATGGACCGCACAAGGCCGGGGGAAAAGAACGCCTCAAACAAGGTGCTTTTGAACGGCAGCACCCTCACCGCGTCGGTCGAGGTGCCTTCTGGAAAAAACAAGAGGCGGTGGCCAGCCTGCAGGCGGCTTTCGAACACCTCCTTCTGGCGCTTCGCCTCGGTCCCCTTGCGGGCGATGAAGACCGTGCCGGTCGCGCGGGCCAGCCAGCCGATACCTGGCCAACCGGCCACCTCGGACTTTGCCACGAAGTAGACCCGTTGCGCCGCGTTCAGCGTGAAGATGTCCAGCCAGCTGGAATGATTGGCGACAATCGCCCCCGGAGTGGTCATCGGGTGGCCATGGATCACCAAGGGCAGCTGCAGGATGCGCAGGCCCATGCGGCAGACAAATTGGGTAATGTAGGGCGTGACCGGGCGGGCCTGACCGAAAAGCGGCCATTCCACCAGGCGCACCAAAAGCAAAAGCGCGAGCCCACCGTAGGTCAGCGCCCCAAGGAGGGTGCCGCGCCAGACCACGCGAAGCCAGCCCGCAAGGCCGATGCGCAAAGGCGGAACCGGGGCCTCAAGCCAGGTGCTCATCCCGCCCCCGCCTTACGCAGGTAAAACTCCCGGTGGCGGGCCGACATCTGGCCCGTGTCCATCACCAGGCAGACATCGGTGGTGTTGAAGGCCCGGTCAATGAACGCCCCGTCGCCGACAAAGCCACCCAGCCGCAGGTAGGCCTTGATCAGCGCGGGCGTCGCGGCCAAGGCGGTCTTGCGGTCCAGCCGGTCAGCCGGGATCAGGTTCAGCTCCTGTCGGTGCGGCGGGCGGGCGCGGACACGCATTTCGGGTGGGGCAAGGTGGTTGTGGTGCAGCCAGGATAAAGGCTCGGCCAGGGTGGCAACATCGGTGCCGTGAAAGCTTGCTACGCCGAAGAGCACTTCGATCTCCCGCTCCAGCACATAATCGGCCAGACCGTTCCAAAGGTGGAACATCGCCGTTCCGCCGCGATGGTCAGCATGGACGCAGGACCGCCCCAGCTCCAACAACTTGCGGCCCGAGGCGAGGAGCGGCGTCAGGTCATATTCCCCTTCCGAATAGAACCCCCCCGCCGCCGCACGCCGGTCTGAGGGCAAGACGCGATAGGCCCCGATCACATGGTCAAGCCCGGACGGATCGCGGCGGCGGTCAACCAGCACCAGATGGTCGAAGTAGGGGTCATAGGCATCCCGCTCCAGCCGCGCGGCATGATCGACAAGCGGGCCCGAACCGCCAAGCTCGGCCACGAAGACCTCATACCGCAGGCGTTGTGCTGCGGTCAGATCTTCTGCCGTTGCGGCCAGGCGCAGGGTGTAGGGCGTGTCGTCGGCTGTCATGTGACATCGCAGCAAGGGGGGGCAAGGCGGTTGGTCGTATGGCGGCAGGCTTGGTTTTTGCTGACTTAGCCATGCGTCGGGTGCATTGCAACCATCCGGCCTGCCGTGCCGGAAAATGGCAATTGCAGGTTGAATTCCCATGGCGAATTCGCACTATGGTCGCAACGGACCAAAGTCAGGAACCAGCGCGATGCGATTGCTGTCGATCACCACTTTTCCGGCATGTTCAAAGTTCACCGTGACCCGTGCGCCGACCACCGATTGCACCTGACCCAAGCCCCAGTCCGCCTGATCCGGGTGCCGCACCAGCATGCCCGGTTCCAGAATTGACGACATTCCCGCCCCTATTTCCGGTTCCCAATGCAAGACAAGCCTGACCTCGCCGCCCTGATCGCCTCGCGCATTTGCCATGACCTTATCAGCCCGATCGGCGCCATCGGCAATGGGGTGGAGCTTCTGGCCATGGATGGCGGGGCCCAAAGGCCGGAAATGGCGCTGATTTCCGAAAGCGTGGCCAATGCCAATGCGCGGATCAGATTTTTCCGGATCAGCTTTGGGGCGGCCTCGGGCGATCAGCGCATCGCGCGGTCCGAGGTGATGTCGGTTCTGACCGACCTCACGCGCGGCGGCCGGGTCAGCTATGCCTGGACCAGCGTGGCCGACCTGCCCCGGCGGGAGGTGCGGCTGGCGTTCCTTTTGCTGCAATGCGTGGAAACCGCGCTGGCTTATGGGGGAAAGGTCTCGATCACACGCGAGGACGATGGCTGGACCATTCAGGCTGAAGCACCCCGGCTGCGGGTGGATCCGGCCCTGTGGGAAGTGCTGACCGAACCTCGCCCCCCGGCCGAGATTGGCGCAGGCCAGGTGCATTTTGCGCTGGTGCCGGAAGAGCTTTCCCGCCAAGGCCGACGTCTGGTGACCGAAATCGGCGAGACGGCGATCAAGCTCACGTTCTAGGGTCAGCCAAGGAGTTTCCCGGTTGGTCTTTCTCCCGTTCGTTTTGCTTTGGCTTGCGCTCCTTTACCTTCCCTTTGCGATGCGAAGCTGGCGGGCCTTTCTCGCTCTTTGCACCGTCTATCTTCTGGTCGGCATTGGGGTTCGCCTTGGTGTCGCGACCTATTCCGCCGCGGATGTGCCGGTGGCTATGGTCTTTCTTGGCAACTTCTGGCTGGATTTCGTGGTCTGGGCACTGCCCGTTCCTATCCTTGCGCGTGGCGTTGTGCTTGCGGCAAAGTCGCTGGGGCTTGGCGGCAAGCGGCTGATTGCGCTGAATGTCGTTGGAATTCTTGCGTTGCCTGGATCATGGTTTGGCATGGCAGCCTATGATCGTTGGGACCGCCGCCCTGCCCCGGTGGAATGCACCGCAACACCCGTTTCTCTGATGCTGTCAGGTGTTGATGGACAGGTGCCATGGAGCGCTGCGATCAACCTATATCTCGGTCCGGATCTACCCAAAGATGCCCGGTATCTGTTTTCTGCCAAAAGCCAGAGACGCATCTGTTCAGAGACCTTGAACGGAACTGAGCGTCTGACGATTGCAGCGCTCTCTGTCGAACTTCGGCGGGCTGGGCCACAGCGGTGCACAGCGGCGGATGTGCTGCCGTGGGAGAAGGCGCTGTGCGGCAAGACCGACGATCCCGATTTGCGGGGTCTTCCGCATGATGTCGTTTTCTTTGACCCGAACGGCATCCGGTTGGGCTACTTCGGCATTCCCAAGGCCTTGACGGACGAGGCCTATCCTTTGGCACCGGACGAGCGTCTGGTCATGGCAGGGACCGAGGATAATGGGCCGGTCATGGCCGTCTGCCGCAAAGAGCCTTATTCGAACGGGCAGGTCTTGTGCTTTGTCCGCGCCGAGATCGCTGAGCAGATCAACATGTCCTGGGAGATTTACGCACGGCCCGACGAAATTGCCGACCGATTGCTGCGGGCCAGCGCCTTCAGCCGCAAAGTCTGCGCGAGCATATTCGACTTGCCCGGATGCCGCAGTGCGCCCGGGACGGCTCCTTAGGGGCGGATCGTCCCGTCTCCGGTCACCAGATACTTGAAACTGCACAGCTGCTCTGCCCCTACCGGGCCGCGGGCGTGGAGTTTGCCGGTAGCGATGCCAATCTCGCCACCCATCCCGAATTCGCCCCCATCGGCGAACTGCGTGCTGGCGTTGCGCATCAGGATGGCGCTGTCGAGGCGTTCAAAGAAGCGGGCAGCGGTGGCGTCGTTTTCGGTCAGGATGCTTTCGGTGTGGCTGGAACCGTAGCGGCGGATATGGGCAATCGCTTCATCCACCCCATCGACCAGCTTCGCCGCGATGATCATGTCCAGGAATTCGCGCCCAAAATCATCGGGTTGCGCGCGTCTAGTGCCGGGGATCTTCAAAAGCTCACCCTCGGTGCGCACTTCAACCCCCGCTTTCAGAAGATCCTCGATCAGCACCGCGCCGTGTTTGGTGTAGAACTGCCAGTCGATCAGCAGACATTCGGCCGAGCCGCAAACGCCCGTGCGGCGGGTCTTGGCGTTCAGGACCACGCGGCGGGCCTTTTCCAGGTCAGCGTCGCGGTCGGCGTAGACGTGGCAGATGCCTTCGAGATGGGCAAAGACCGGCACCCGCGCCTCACGCTGGACAAGGCCCACAAGGCCCTTGCCGCCGCGGGGCACGATCACGTTGATGTAGTCGGTCGCTTGCAGCATGGCAGTGACCATGTCGCGGTCGCGGGTGGGGATGAACTGGATCGCCGTTTCCGGCAGGTTGGCTGAGCGCAGGCCCGCGACCATGCAGGCGTGGATGGCGGATGACGTCTCAAAGCTTTCGCTGCCGCCGCGCAGGATGACAGCGTTCCCGGCTTTCAGGCACAGGGCCCCGGCATCGGCGGTCACGTTGGGGCGGGATTCGTAGATCACGCCCACGACGCCCAAGGGGGTGGCGACGCGCTGGATGTGGAGGCCGTTCGGGCGGTCCCATTCGGCGAGCACTTGGCCCACGGGGTCACGCTGTTCGGCAATCTGGCGCAAGGCATCGACAATACCGCGAAACCGGTTTCCGTCCAGCCGCAATCGGTCAAGCATGGCCGGCGAAATGCCCTTCTGTTCGGCGGCATCAAGGTCAAGCGTATTGGCATCCAGCACCTGATCGCGCCGTTGCCAAAGCACATCCGCCGCCGCGATGAGCGCGGTCGCCTTGCGTTCGGACGAGGCAAAAGCAAGCTCAGCCGCCGCCGCGCGGGCCTTGCGGCCGATCTCGGCCATCAGGTCGGTGAACTGTCCGTCCATTGCTTTCCCTTTCGTTCAGCTGGCGGAGTTTTCGAAACTCCGCACCGGAAATCTTGAAATTTCCGGACCGATTTCTTCGAAGAAATCGGTGTCTTACACCACCATATCGTCCCGATGCACCAGCGCCGCGCGGCCCTGATAGCCAAGGATCGCCTCAATCTCACCTGACCTGTGCCCAGCGATCAGCTTGGCTTCAACCGCAGTATAGCGCACCAACCCCTTGCCCAACACAACGCCGTCCGGAGATAGGATAGATACCGGCTCACCCCGGCCAAAACTGCCGGTGACCCGGGTCACGCCCGCCGGCAGAAGGCTTTTGCCCGCCCGCAGGGCTGTGACGGCGCCTGCGTCCAGCACCAGCTCGCCCCGCGGCTTCATGGCATTGATCCAGCGTTTGCGGGCAAGCTGGGGGTCGCCTTGCGCGACAAACCAAGTCCGGTTTGCACCCTCGGCCAGCGCCTTCAGCGGCCGCAGCATAGAGCCTTCCATGATCGCCATCGCGCAGCCCCCGGCAACGGCGGTCTTCGCCGCCAGTAGCTTCGTCTTCATCCCGCCCTTGGACAGGCCCGAGATCGGGTCGCCCGCCATTGCCTCAATCTCGGCCGAAATCGTTTCCACCACGTCAAAGCGGGTGGCGGTCGGGTCTTCCTTGGGGTTGGCGGTGTAGAATCCGTCCACGTCCGACAGAAGGATCAGCTGATCCGCCCCGGCCGTCACCGCGATCTGGGCTGCCAGACGGTCGTTGTCGCCAAAGCGGATTTCGTCGGTTGCGACCGTGTCATTTTCATTCACGATCGGCACGACGCCGAGACCCAACAGCGTCTCCATCGTCGCCCGGCTGTTCAGATAACGGCGGCGGTCTTCGGTGTCTTCCAGCGTCACCAGAATCTGGCCCGTGGTGATGCCATGGGGGGCAAGCACCTCTTCATAGGCGCGGGCGAGGCGGATCTGGCCCACGGCGGCGGCAGCCTGGGACTGTTCCAGGGTCAGCACGCCATCCGGCAAGCCCAGCACCTTGCGGCCCAGCGCGATGGAGCCGGAGGAGACGAGGACAACATCTGTCCCCCGCGTCTTCGCCTCGGCCACATCCAGCGCCAATGCTGACAGCCAGGCCTGCTTCAGCCCGGTCTTGCGGTCCACCAGAAGGGCAGAGCCGATCTTGACGACCAGCCGCCTGGCTTGGCCAATATCGGGGGCAGTGCGGGCGGCGTTTTCGGTCAGGGCTGCCATGGGCGACCCTCCACCACCTCATCGGCAGGCGGATTGATCTGGGCATAAAGGACGCGCAGCACGTCGGTCAGGCCCTTGCCGGACACGCCCGAGATGACATGCACCTCCCCCCCACTGGCCTTTTCCAAGGCGCGGCGGCGGTCGCTGATCTGACGCGCATCCATCGCGTCGGTCTTGTTCAAGGCCACGACACGGGCCTTGTCGCCCAGAAGGTCGGAATAGGCCTCAAGTTCCGTGACGATGGTGCGGTAGTCCTTGGTGATCGTGGCCGAGGTGCCGTCGACGAGGTGCAGCAGGACCTTGCAGCGTTCGACATGGGCGAGGAATTGCGTGCCAAGGCCGCGGCCTTCGGAGGCACCCTCGATCAGGCCGGGAATATCGGCCATGACGAATTCATGCCCATCCACGCCGACGACCCCAAGGTTGGGAACGAGGGTGGTGAAAGGGTAGTCGGCGATCTTGGGCCGGGCGTTCGAGACGGCGGCCAGGAAAGTGGATTTGCCAGCGTTCGGCAGGCCGACAAGGCCCGCATCGGCGATCAGCTTCAGGCGCAGCCAGATCGTGCGCTCCACCCCGTCCTGCCCGGGGTTCGCCCGGGCGGGCGCGCGGTTGGTACTGGACTTGAAGCGCAGGTTCCCCCAGCCGCCATTGCCGCCCCGGGCCAAGAGCACCCGTTCGCCGGGGTTCACGAGGTCGGCGATGACGGTCTCTTCGTCTTCATCCAGGATCTCGGTGCCCAAGGGGACCTTGAGGACCACGTCATCCGCCGTTTTCCCGGTCTTCTGGCTGCCCATGCCGGGCTGGCCGGACTTGGCGAAGAAATGCTGCTGGTAGCGGTAGTCGATCAGGGTGTTCAGCCCGTCCACAGCCTCGGCCCAGACATTGCCGCCATTGCCGCCGTCGCCGCCATCGGGGCCGCCGAATTCGACAAACTTTTCCCGCCGGAACGAGACGCAACCAGCCCCGCCGCCGCCGGAGCGGATGTAGACTTTGGCGAGGTCGAGGAATTTCATCGGACGGGCTTTCTGGAGGGGATCAAGGGTGAGGGGATACAGGATGCGGGGGCAATCCTCAAGCGGGGCTGAGGCTGGGGGGTGTCCACGGTGGACAAACTCGATAATGCAAATAAAATCAACGCCTTGTTCGCGGACGTTTACCGTTTCTTAACCCGCGCGAGCCGGGTGTCAGGTCAAGCCGGACAGTGGCTTGGCGCTGAAAGCAGCCAGATTGGTCTTGAAGTCGGCGAAAAGCCAACGCTGCCGCCTTTCGAGCAGGCCAACCCCAGCAAAGCCGGGGCGGGGAACCTGCCGGAGCGTGGCCTTCGGCAAGGCTATAGGGACCGGCCCGCATGTCACAATTTGCACCTGCCAGTTGGCGGCGGATTGCAGGAAACCCGGAAGGCCCAGCTGATGGCGCGGCGAGCGTGGGCGCACCAAGTTCGCCCAGGCCTTGGATGCCCTGCCGCCCCTGACCCGATCCTGCCACTGCCGGACTGCTGCGGGCGTAGGGTGGGTGATTCACCCACCCTACCCGATCCCCGGCAGAAACACCGGTCGCAGGTCGCTACCCCAGCTTGCGGATATAGGTCCAGGTGGGCGCGGTCGTCCCCCGCGCGATGGAGAAGCTTTCGGCGTCGCCAAGATACTGGAAGCCGGCATTGGTCAGCACGCGGGCAGAGCCTGGGTTGTCCTGAAACGCTTCGGCAAACATCGTGCAGTTGGCTTGCGGGTTGGCGGCGACCAGCGCGCCCACGGCTTCGGACGCGATACCGTGGTTCCAGAAGGCGGGGGCGACCCAGAAGGCGACCTCGGACTGGCCGCGGTCCATCTTTTTCAGCGAGATGACCCCCAAAACCTCGGGCAGGCCAGAGCGGGTGCCGTCCATGGCCCAGATATCCTCATCCCCGCCGAACGCCATGGCGCGGGCGACGAAGGCCTCAGCCGCGCCAGGGGGCAGCGGGTGGGGAATGCCTTGCGTGGCGTCGGCGACTCGTTTGTCACCGGCATAAAGCGCGAACAGACCGGCATCAGACCGGCGCACCGGACGCAGCGCCAGCCGTTCGGTCACAATGTCAACCGGAGCTGCCGGTTGCGGGACAAGCTTCTGCAGTATCATGGCTTCCCTCCTTCGAAGCGCATGTGACAAGCGCCGAATAGCCCGGCATTCGCCCGATTTCTTGACCCTTTCGCGGTGATGGCAAGGCAGACTGCCTTGATCGCGTCAGGGTCGCGTCCGGACCGGACGCCAGCCCCGCTTCCGGCGGCATGCCGGAAACGAGAAGGGGACCGGCCTTTCGGCCGATCCCCCCTCTACAAGTCAATTGTAAAGGTTCGGCTTACTCGGCTGCCTCTTGCACGGGGAGCACCGAAATGAAGGTGCGGCCCTTGAGGCCTTTCTTGAAGGTCACGCGGCCTTCGACCGTGGCAAAGATCGTGTGATCGGTGCCCATGCCGACGCCGGTGCCCGGGAACCAGGTGGTTCCGCGCTGGCGACAGATGATGTTGCCAGGGATAGCGGCCTGGCCACCGAAGAGCTTCACGCCCAGGCGACGACCGGCAGAGTCACGACCGTTGCGGGATGAACCGCCTGCTTTCTTGTGTGCCATGGGGGATTACTCCTTCGGGGCGGCGGCGGCTTTGGCCGCGCGCTTCGGTTTCTCGGCAGCTTCAGCAGCCAAGGGTGCTTCGGCCTTGGCGGCTTTTGGCGGGCTTTGCAGCCTTTTGCGGGGCGCTT
>JAAUPC010000083.1 GCA_012036325.1 Paracoccaceae bacterium | reverse complement strand
AGCGGGCGTGGCGGCCTTGCGGCGACGGTTTCGCGGGCGGCTGCCGCTGTGGCGACGGGTCCACACTGCGCTTGCTGCGGTTGTCGTGGTGGCCAGTGTGGTGCATGCGATGCTGGTGGTCGGCACGATGGAGACTATCAGCAAAATCCTCCTTTGTGCTGTGATCCTGGTGGTTGCGGGCAAGGTGATTGCCGACCGGCGCGGTTGGACCGCGCGGGTGCGCCGGACGCCCTAGCCACGGGGCCGCCCCAACGCATCGCGCCCCGACACCGGAAAGGGGCATCGGGGCGCGACATGGAAAGGTTAGTCAGATCGCTTACAGTGGCGGACGCCCGCGCACGGCGCGCGCAACCATTGCCACGACGAAAAGCACGATGAAGACGAAGAACAGGATCTGCGCGATGCCAGCAGACGTGCCAGCGATACCGCCAAAGCCCAAGGCAGCGGCGACCAGCGCGATCACAAGAAAGGTTACGGCCCAGCCCAACATGGAAATCTCCTTTTTGCAGGTTGAAGGGAAGTGTCTGCGTTTGTGTCAGATAAACGCCGTCCGCCCGGAATGGTTCCGCCAGAAGGGGCGAAAAATGTGAAAAAGGCGCATCAAAAGATGCGCCTTTCGCTTTTCTTTCAGGGACTTGCTGTGTCAGGCGGCAGTCGCGAAACGCAAGGTTGCCTTTGCGCCGATGTCAGGCTGATGCCCGGGGTCAAGGTTGGCGCGGATCACCTCGAACCCGATTTTAAGGGTCGAGGATGAAGACGCCCAGACATCGGCAACTTCGGTGTCAAAGCGCAGCAGGGCCACATGTTGATCCTCGCGCCCGCCGTCAAACCAAGCTGAGATGAACGGCCCCCAAAGCGCATCAAGCTTTGCGTCGTCCTGCACGTGATAAAGTTTGCCGCGCAGGCTGACATGGGCGTCGTGATCGGTGGAGATCACGACATACTGGGCATCTTCGCCCAGACCCAGCGACTGGACCAGGTCCGTCTCGGTCGAGGAGATGAACCAGATCACGCCGGCCTCGGCGTCGGGGAAATGGGTCATCGGCTGCAGGCAGTCCCCACCCCCCGAAAGGCCAAGCATCCCGGCCCGCACGCCATCAAGCACCTCAAAAAGGGCATCGCGCGGGTTGGTGGACAGGCTGTCTTGGATGCTCATGTCGATCCCCGGGTCAAAGCTTGGCGAACCAGCTGTCGACCTCACGCTCGGCCTCGTCTTTCGCCTTGCCGTATTTCTGCTGCACAAGGCCGATCATCTGTTCGCGCTTGCCTGCGACGCGGTCAAATTCGTCATCGGTCAGGTCGGCCCAGGTTTCCAAGGCCTTGCCTTTGTACTGTTTCCAGGTCCCTTCGATACGATCCCAGTTCATGGCTGTCTCCTGTTTCGGGGTTGCGGCGTGATCTTTTGCCGTGTGGAAAGGAAACGCCTGTGGACCGGTTCGGTTCCCCGTTTCATCCGGCAATGCGCGTCAGACAAACTCTTCCGGCAGAAGCGGCACGTCGAGGCCGAAGGCTTCGGCAGCGGCGAAGTCGTGAGGCAAAAGATACCCCTGGCGTTGCGCAGGGGGGAGCGAGGCATTCCGTCTGGCGATGGCGGTCCAGACCTTTACGGCCTTGGTATCCTCAAAGGCTTCGGGCCCGACATCGGCGGGCAGCCAATGCGCCATGACGCGGTGGCGCAGTTCAAAGACGTCATTGCGCGCGGTCAGGTAGACGCCCGCCTCGGTATCCCAGCGGAAGCTGCGGCTGTTCAAGTTGGCTGAGGATACGATGGCGCCATCCAGATCAAAGACCGACACCTTCGCATGCACATAGACCATATGTACGCCGTGCAGGCGGCTGCGGGCGGCCTCGGGCCCGGTTTCCCCGTCGGGAAGCGCATGGCGCGGTTGCGCGGGTGAGCCGACGAAAAGGCGGGGGCCAAAGGCCTTGCGGATCAGGCGCAAGGCGCGGGCTTGGCGCGCCTCGCCAAAGCGGGCATCGAGGCCGCGGCGCTGGTCAAAGGCCACATCGTCCGGCGCGGCGGGCAGGATCAGGATCAGGGAGAGGTCCGGATGGCGTTGTTGCACAAGTCTGCGGTTTGAGGATTCACTTGGCGAATCCAGTGGGTTAGACGGCTGTCATGAGCAAGCCGAACCCGCCCTGCTACCGTGCTACGAACTGGCCCACGTACAACCGCGCGCTTGAGCGTCGTGGGTCAATGCTGATCCTGATTGATCCCGAGATGCACTGGCTCGCCGAGGCCGCAGGCAAGATGGGGAGGCCCGCGGTTTTCTCTGACACGGCGATCCAGCTTTGCCTGTCGGTCAAGGTCTTGTTCAAGTTGCCGCTTCGCCAAGCGGTCGGGATGGTCCGGGCGCTCCTGAAGCTTGCAGGGCTGGATTGGCCCGTGCCGGACTATTCGACCCTGTGTCGCCGCCAGAAGACCCTGGCCGTCCAGATCCCCTATCGTCGGGCGGACGGCCCCATCAACCTGCTGGTGGACAGCACCGGGATCAAGTTTCTCGGTGATGGGGAATGGCACGCCCGCAAGCATGGGCCTTCGCGTCGACGTCAATGGCGCAAGGTCCATCTGGCCATGGACACGGCCACATCTGACATCCGGGCGGTCGAGTTCACCTCCAGCCGGGAAGGCGATAGCCCGACCCTGCCGGACCTGCTGGGCCAGATCCCGGACGACGAGCAGATCGGCTCCGTCACGGCGGACGGGGCATATGACACCCGACGTTGCCACACCGCCATTCTCGACCGAAACGCGACGGCCATCATCCCAATCCGCAAGAACGGGCGGCTTTGGCGCGAGGACTGTCCGGCCGCGGTCGCCCGCAACACGATCCTCCGCGACGTTCGCGAAGAAGGCCGCGCAGGATGGAAGCGGCGGAACGGCTATCATGTGAGGAGCAGGGCAGAGGCAAAGATGAGATGCCTCAAGGCCTTCGGCGAGCGCATCGCCGCCAGAGACCCGGATCGCCAAACCGCAGAAATCCAAATCCGCGTCTCTCTCATCAACCGCTTCAACGCACTCGGTACCGCCGAGATCGTCCGCTTGGCCTGACGTCGACGGGGAAAGGGGCATCACGTCTCAAGCCAGACTAACGCAACAACGCCGATCATTTCCACAAACCGCCCCAGGACGTTGGAGGACCCTTCGGCCGCCGTCCACGCCTCAAGCTTGGTGATGATGTTGGATTGATAGGTGGGCAGGCTTTGCACGACGAGGCCGATCTGCGTGCCCATCACCGCCAGCGTCAAGCCGATCAGTCCGAAGGTCACCGTGACGGCGGTCAGGACAGCAACCATCCGGGGCATGCCGCGGCGGCGCAGGGACGAGATCAATGGCGACAAGGCAAAGGCAATCAACGTGGCAATGGCCAGGGGCAGGAAGACCTCGCTGCCGAAATGCAGGATTGCGGCCCCAATGCAGATCGAGATCGCCGACATCCAGTTGACCCGCCGTGCATGGATGGCGTCGGGCCTGTCAAAGGGCCCGCCGGCGAACGGCTCGCAGGTCAGCGCGGCCGGGGTCGAAGATGCGGCCGAAACAACCGGATCGAAAGCGCTTCTGTCGCTCATAGTGCCGCGATTTCCCTGAATGCCGAATCCGCCCCCGTTTGGCGTCACCCGGAAACGCCGGACCCAAGGACTTGGTTCCCGGGGAAGCGAAGGGAAATGCGCGCAAGTCTGGCTGGCAGAGGTCTAGAGCGGGGGCGGCCTAGCCTTGCAGCGTCCGTACCCCGTATCCTTCCCCCCGCGCCCGCATGGCGGCGACAGCGGCAATGCTGGCGGCCGCGGTGGTGAAATAGGGGATCTTGTCCATCAGCGCCACGCGACGGATATCGCGGCTGTCGCTGATGGCTTGCGTGCCTTCGGTGGTGTTCATCACCAGGGCGATGTCGTTGTTCTTCAGCCGGTCAACGATATTCGGGCGGCCCTCATAAACCTTGGCGACGAACTCGCTTGGCACCGTGTGCTGACCCAGCCAGGCGGCGGTGCCCCTGGTTGCGACAATCGTGAAGCCAAGCGCAACAAGATCGCGCGCCGCTGAAGCCAGCGCGTCGGTCTTGTCCATGTCCTTCACGCTGAGGAAGACGCGTCCTGCGTCCGGCAGATGCGTGCCCGCCCCCATCTGCGCCTTGAGAAAGGCCAGCGCGAAGGTCCGATCCCAGCCCATCACCTCACCCGTCGATCGCATTTCCGGCCCAAGCACCGGATCCACACCGGGGAAGCGGGCAAAGGGCAGCACGGCCTCCTTGACGCTGAACCAGGGCGTGATCGGGTCCGCAAGGGTGTTGGGGTCCGCCAGCGGCAGGTCGGTGTCGGGGCCCACGCCCGCTGGATAGGCTGCACGCAAGGGAAAGTTCGACAAAGGCTCACCCGCCATCAGACGGGCGGCGATAGAGGCGATGGCACTGTCCGTGGCCTTGGCCACGAAGGGCACGGTACGAGAGGCGCGGGGGTTCACCTCCAGCACGAAGATCACGCCATCCTTGATCGCGAACTGCACGTTCATCAGGCCGACGACGTTCAGCGCCAGGGCCATCTGAACGGTCTGGCGTTTGAGTTCCGCGATGATCTCCGCCGTCAATGAATGCGGCGGCAGGCAGCAGGCGCTGTCGCCCGAATGCACACCCGCCTCTTCGATATGTTCCATGATCCCGGCGACATGGACATTCCGGCCATCGCTCAGCGCATCAACGTCGACCTCAATCGCGCCAGAAAGATAGCTGTCAAGGAGGACAGGACTGTCACCCGACACTTGCACGGCGGTCCGGATATAGCGTTCCAACTGGGCGTCGTCGCGGATGATCTCCATCGCGCGACCACCCAGCACGAAGGAGGGGCGGATGACCAGCGGATAACCCACATCCTTGGCAACCTCGAACGCCTCGTCGCGGCTGCGGGCGGTGCCGTTGTGGGGTTGTTTCAAGCCCAGTTTGTGCAAAAGGCCCTGGAACCGCTCACGGTCCTCAGCCAGATCAATGGCGTCAGGGGTGGTTCCCAGGATCGGGATGCCTTCGGCGTGCAGCGCGTTCGCCAGCTTCAGGGGCGTCTGGCCGCCGAACTGGACGATGACGCCGTGAAGGGTGCCGTTCTCCTGCTCCACCCGCAGGATTTCCAGGACATGTTCCAGCGTCAGGGGTTCGAAATACAGCCGGTCCGAGGTGTCGTAGTCGGTGCTGACCGTCTCGGGGTTGCAGTTGACCATGATGGTTTCATAGCCCGCCGCGGTCAGCGCATAGCAGGCGTGGACGCAGCAGTAGTCGAACTCGATCCCCTGGCCGATGCGGTTCGGGCCGCCGCCAAGGATGACGACTTTCTTCGCCTTGGTCGGGCGGCTTTCGCATTCCACATCGCCCATCGCAGCGTATTCGTAGGTGGAATACATGTAAGGCGTCTGGGCCTCAAACTCGGCCGCACAGGTGTCGATCCGCTTGAAGACGGCGGTCACGCCCAGGCGCTGGCGGGCGCGGCGCACCTGCGCCTCATCCCGGCCGGTCAGCTTGGCAAGGCGGGCATCGGTGAAGCCCATCATCTTGAGCTGGCGAAGGCCGTCGGCGTTGGTCGGCAGGCCCTGTTTGCGGATCGTCGCTTCGGTGTCGATGATTTCGCGGATGCGGGCCAGGAACCAGGGATCGAAAGCGGTGATCTGGTTGATCTCGTCGTTGGTCAGACCGTGCCGCATGGCCTGCGCGATGATGCGGAGACGGTCAGGGGTGGCCTGACCCAAGGCCTTGACGACAGAAGCCTTGTCCGGCGCGCCGGGGATGGCGATTTCGTCAAAGCCAGCAAGCCCGGTTTCCAGACTGGCCAGGGCCTTCTGCAGCGACTCGTGAATGGTACGGCCAATGGCCATCGCCTCACCCACCGACTTCATTGCAGTGGTCAGGTTCGGCTCGCTGCCCGGGAACTTCTCGAAGGCGAAGCGGGGAATCTTGGTCACGACGTAGTCGATGGAGGGCTCGAAGGAGGCCGGGGTGACCTTGGTGATGTCGTTGTCCAGCTCGTCCAGCGTGTAGCCGACCGCCAGTTTCGCGGCGATCTTGGCGATGGGAAAGCCGGTGGCTTTTGAGGCCAAAGCGGATGACCGCGACACGCGCGGGTTCATCTCGATCACGACCATGCGGCCATCGGCCGGGTTGATCGCCCACTGCACGTTGGACCCGCCGGTTTCGACCCCGATCTCGCGCAGAACGGCGATCGAGCCGTTGCGCATGATCTGATATTCCTTGTCCGTCAGCGTCAGCGCCGGAGCGACGGTGATGCTGTCGCCCGTGTGGACACCCATCGGATCGACGTTCTCAATAGAGCAGACGATGATGGCGTTGTCGGCCTTGTCGCGCACCACCTCCATCTCGAATTCCTTCCAGCCCAGAAGGGATTCATCGACCAGCACCTGCGCCACGGGCGAGGCTTCCAGCCCGGACCGGACAATCGCCTCATAATCGTCTCGGTTGTAGGCCACACCGCCGCCCGTGCCGCCCAGCGTGAAGGCCGGGCGGATGATGGCGGGCAGGCCGACATATTCGATGGCAGCAATCGCTTCGGCCACACCGGCGGCGATGTCATACTTGCCCGACGGCAGTTTGGGCGCGGCAATGATCGTGGCCTTGGGGTTTTCCAGGCCGATGCGGTCCATCGCCTCACGGAAGAGCTTGCGATCTTCTGCCATTTCGATGGCTTCGCGCTTGGCACCGATCAGCTCAACCTTGAACTTATCCAACACGCCCATGTCGGCCAGCGCCAGCGCGGTGTTTAGGCCGGTTTGCCCGCCCATCGTGGGAAGGATGGCATCGGGGCGTTCCTTTTCGATGATCTTGGCGACGACTTCGGGGGTGATCGGCTCGATATAGGTCGCGTCTGCCAGACCCGGATCGGTCATGATCGTCGCAGGGTTGGAGTTTACCAGGATCACCCGGTAGCCTTCTTCGCGCAAAGCTTTGCAGGCTTGCGCACCGGAATAGTCGAACTCGCAGGCCTGACCGATGACGATTGGCCCGGCGCCGATGATCATGATCGAATGGATGTCTGTCCGCTTCGGCATGGTCGGCCCCTATCTGTCGCGCAAAATTGTGCGGGTTATAGTCAGAAGCCGGGGGGGCGCAAGGGGCAAACCTAGGGCCGGCGCGGCGGGCAGGGCGGTGTCGCTTCCGGGGGCTGGCATGGCGAGAAAGGCACTGGCGCGGTCCGGGGGATCGGCCTATCTGGACCAAAGGGCAACAGGGGCACGCGGTGATCCTTCTGGAACATGGTCCGGCGGACAGACCGGTGCTGTTTCAAGCGCCGCGCCGGGTGATTGCTGCCTGGTCCCCGAGCGAAGTGCTGCCCGCCCTGGCGCGCGCGAAGCGGCGCGGGCCAAGGCGCCTGGATCGCGGGTTATGTCGGCTATGAGGCCGGCTATGCGTTGGAACCGAAGCTGGCGCATCTGATGCCGCGGAAACGCCCGGGCCCGCTGTTGGCGCTGGGCATCTATGACGGTCCATCTGACGCGGGCCCGGCGCTGGCCATGGCGGCTGATGAGGGGCGCCTGACGAAGATGACCGCGCCCGAACCCATGGTCAGCCGCCGCGCTTACGGCAATGCGGCGCGGAAAGTGTTCGACTGGATTGCCTCGGGCGATTGCTATCAGGTGAACCTGACATTTCCGATGACGGCGCGGCTGGAAACCGGCACGCCCCTTGGCCTTTACGGCGCGTTTCGGCGCACAGGGGCGGTGGGGCATGGGGCCTACGTCGATCTGGGCGTCGGGCCAATCGTCGTGTCACGCAGTCCCGAGCTGTTCTTCCGAGTCACCGAAGGCAAGATCGTCACCCGCCCGATGAAGGGCACCCGGCCCCGTGGCAAGGACGCGGCCGAAGATGCGACGATCATCGCGGGGCTTCTGGCCGATGAAAAGGACCGCGCCGAAAACCTGATGATCGTGGACCTTCTGCGCAACGACATCAGCCGTCTGGCGCGGGTCGGGTCCGTCAAGGTGCCAGCGCTTTATGCCATTGAAAGCTATTCGACGGTGCATCAGATGACCTCAACGGTTGAAGGGGTGCTTGAGGGGCCGCCGTCGCTTGTCACGCTGATGACGGCGCTATTCCCCTGCGGATCGGTCACCGGCGCGCCAAAAATCCGCGCAATGGAGATCATTCGCGCGGTCGAACGGCAGGCGCGCGGAGTCTATTGCGGGGCAGTCGGCTGGATGTCGCCGCGGCGAGGCGGATTTCTCGGTCGCGATCCGGACGCTGTCGGTTAGCGGGTCCGACATTGTGATGAATGTGGGCGGCGGGCTGACCCACGGGTCAACCGCCCCAGGCGAATGGGAGGAGGCGCTGTGGAAGCGCGCTTCGTGAAGGCGGCCGTCAGCCGGGGCTGAGGCTGATCGAGACGCTGCTTTGGGATGGCCACGCCGCACCGCGCTGGCCGCTGCACAAGGCGCGCCTGCAGGTGAGTGCAAAGCGGCTGGGCTGGAATTGCCCAGAGATCGCCCCGCATGGCCCCGACCACCCCGCGCGATTGCGGATGACGCTGGATGCGATGGGCGAAGTAGTCTGGGAGCTGGCGGCGCTGCCGACGGCCAAACCTCAGTGGCGGGTCGGCCTAACCACGTCGCGGCTTTCCTCAGGCGATCCATGGCTGGGGGTGAAATCCACCAACCGCACCGCCTATGACGAGGCGCGCGCCACCCTGCCCGCGGGGCTGGACGAGGTGGTCTTCTGCAACGAACGCGGCGAGGTGTGTGATGGCACTATCACCACCGTCTTCTTTGACCGGGGGCAGGGCATGCGCACGCCGCCTTTGTCCTCGGGCCTGCTGCCCGGCGTATTGCGGTCCGAATTGGCCTGCCCGGAAGAGATATTGCTGGCCGAAGATCTGCCCCGTGTGCAGCTTTGGGTTGGCAATGCGGTTCGGGGACTGATCCCGTGCATTCTATGTCCTTAAATATCCCCGCCGAGGCTTCCGCAGCAAACCACAGGAGCCTCCGGCGGGGATATTTGAAGACATAGAATGGGGGCGGGGTTGACTTGGGGGCCGGAGCGCGGTGTATCGGCGCGATCATGGGATATGCCCTCGGAAGGGGAACGGACATGCACGCCTACCGCAGCCACACTTGCGCCGACCTGACAAAAGCCCATGTGGGCCATGAGGTGCGGCTGGCCGGCTGGGTCCACCGGGTGCGAGATCATGGCGGCGTCCTTTTCATCGACCTGCGCGACCATTACGGCATCACTCAGGTCATTGCCGACGCAGACAGCGCTGCCTTTGCAGAGATCGAGAAGGTCCGGGCGGAGTGGGTGGTGCGGATCGACGGCCGGGTGAAGGCGCGGGATGGTGCCCTCGTGAACCCCAAGCTTTCGACCGGCGAGATCGAGGTTTACGCCACCGGGCTGACCGTCCTTGGTGCCGCGGAAGAGCTGCCCATGCCGGTCTTTGGTGAAGTGGACTACCCCGAGGAAACCCGCCTGACCTACCGCTTTCTCGACCTGCGCCGCGAAAAGCTGCACCGAAACATGATGCTGCGGTCAAACGTGGTGCGCAGCATCCGCAACCGCATGTGGGATCAGGGCTTCAACGAATTCCAGACGCCGATCATCACCGCGTCGTCGCCAGAGGGCGCGCGGGATTTCCTGGTGCCCTCGCGCTTGCACCCCGGCAAGTTCTACGCCCTGCCGCAGGCGCCGCAGCAGTTCAAGCAGCTGATCATGGTGGCGGGGTTCGACCGCTATTTCCAGATTGCCCCCTGCTTCCGGGATGAGGACCCCCGCGCCGACCGCTCGCCCACTGACTTTTACCAGCTTGATATTGAAATGAGTTTTGTCGAGCAGGACGACGTCTTCGCCGCCGTGCAGCCGGTGGTCCAAGGGATTTTCGAAGAGTTCGCGCCGGGGAAGAAGACCTACTCCGACTGGACCCGCATTGCCTATCGGGATGCCTTGAAGTGGTACGGCAGCGACAAGCCCGACCTGCGTAACCCGATCCGCATGCAGGATGTCAGCGCGCATTTCGCAGGCTCCGGCTTTGCGATCTTCGCCAGATTGCTGGAGCAGGAAGGCAACGAAGTCCGCGCCATTCCCGCGCCGAAAGGGCCCTCGGGCGAACCCGTGGGTCGTAAATTCTGCGACCGGATGAACGCCTTTGCCCAAAGCCAAGGTCTGCCGGGGATGGGGTACATCTTCTGGCGTGAGGCTGATCCGAGCGGTGGCGGCGATGGCGAAGGTGGCGGACACGGCTTTGGGACCGCAATTAAGAACAATCCTTCCGAGCTGGCTTTCGCCGCCACTCAGGGGTTTCTATGACCGCGACCTCGATAAGTTCTTCGAGGGCGCTGGCCCACTTGCCAACAAGTTGGGACCTGAACGAACTGACGCGATCCGTCGCCAACTCGGCCTAACTGTCGGTGACGCGGCATTCTTCCTTGGCGGCAAGCCTGAAACCTTCGAACCCATCGCTGGCCGCGCGCGCAATGTGATTGGCGAGGAACTTGGACTGACCGAGAAGGACTGCTTCAAATTCGCCTGGATCGTCGATTTCCCGATGTACGAGAAAACCGACGACGGGAAGATCGACTTTTCCCACAACCCGTTTTCGATGCCCCAAGGCGGTCTTGAGGCCCTGCAGGGCAATCCGCTGGATGTCTATGCCTACCAGTATGACCTGGCCTGCAACGGCTATGAGCTGATCTCGGGCGGCATCCGCAACCACAAGCCCGAAATCATGTACAAGGCCTTTGAGCTCGCCGGCTACCCCAACAGCGAAGTCGACAAGCGGTTCGGCGGCATGGTCAAGGCGTTCAAATATGGCGCACCCCCCCACGGCGGCTGTGCGGCGGGGATTGACCGGATCGTGATGCTTCTGGCCGATGAGCCGAACATCCGCGAGGTCATCATGTTCCCGATGAACCAGCGGGCTGAGGATATGCTGATGAACGCACCCTCGGACCCGACGCTGCAGCAGCTGCGTGAATTGAACCTGCGCGTCGTTCCGAAAGACAGCTGATGTATCGCGCTTCGGTCCCCGTCTTCCGCCACTACCTTGCCCGCATCAGCGGGATGGTTGAGGCGGCGAGGCCCGAGGCGCTGAATACCCAGATCGCCAATGCCTTCCCCGCCAGCCAGCAATTCGCCACCGCGGCAGGGTTCGCTTTGCGCATCGCCTGCCCCCTTGCCGGGCGTGAGGTGCCAGACCTGCCG
>JAAUPC010000082.1 GCA_012036325.1 Paracoccaceae bacterium | reverse complement strand
TCCTGCCGGCGACCGGCCTGCCGGGCCTGCCGCTGCTGACCGACGCCGACCTGCGCACCGGCGAGGTAACGGTGCTGAACTTCTGGGCCAGCTGGTGCCCGCCCTGCCGCGCCGAACACCCTGTCCTTCTGGACATGGCGGAACGCGGCATTCGCGTGGCGGGCGTCAACATGATGGACAAGGACGCGAATGCCGTCGCTTACCTCGCCGAGGATGGCAATCCCTTCTTCGGCGTGGCAACCGATCCGGATGGCCGGAACCGGGTGGAATGGGGCGTCACCGCCCCGCCCGAAACCTTCATCCTTGCAGGCGATGGCACCGTCCTCTTCCGCTTTGTCGGCCCCCTGGTCGGGACGGACTATGAGACGCGTTTCGTGCCAGAGCTAGAAAAGGCTTTGTCAGAACAGTAGCGCGTCAGGCCAGGATCAGCACCAGACCAAAAGCGGCGATCACCAGAAACTCCCCCAAGGGAAGCGTGCTGGACCATGTCAGGCGTGGGGGACGCGCCGCCTGGACCAGGCGCAAGGGGGCATGGTCCCTTTGCGGGGCGAAATGGGGGTAGGGGTTCTGCATCGGCTGCACCTTCTGTGCGATGAACTGCCGACACCCTGCCACACGAATCCCAACAAATGCTGAAGGCCCGGGGGGTAAGCCCGGGCCTTCGCAACAAGCAGAACTGGCTACCCGTTACGCGGTGGCAAGATCGCGAAGCACGTAGTGCAGCACGCCACCATGCTCCACGTATTCGATTTCGATTTCCGTATCGATGCGGCATTTGATCTGGATCGTCTTCTGCGTGCCATCGGCATAAGCAATCGTGCAGTCCACCAGGCTCAGCGGCTTCAGATCGCCCGACAGGCCTTGGATGCTGACGACCTCATTGCCCTTCAGCCCCAAGGACTTCCGTGTCATGCCAGCGGTGAACTCAAACGGGATCACCCCCATGCCAACCAGGTTTGACCGGTGGATACGCTCAAAGCTTTCCGCGATCACTGCCTTGACGCCGAGGAGAGCCGTGCCCTTCGCCGCCCAGTCGCGGCTGACCCCGCGCCATATTCGATGCCACCGAAGATCACCAAGGGCGTGCCCGCCGCCTGATAGGCCATCGAGGCATCGAAGATCGAGGTCTGCACGCCGTCCGGGCCAAGCGTGTATCCCCCCTCAACCCCGCTTCCGTCGGGATTGGCCAGCATCTCGTTCTTGATCCGGATATTGGCGAAGGTGCCGCGCATCATCACCTCATGGTTGCCGCGACGGGCACCATAGCTGTTGAACTCGGACACCGGAACCTGCCGTTCTTCCAGATACTTGCCAGCCGGAGTTGAGGCTTTGAATGAACCGGCGGGCGAGATGTGGTCGGTGGTGATCATGTCACCCAGCAGCGCCAGCACCCGCGCGCCGGTGATGTTCTGGATCGTCCCGGGCGTCCGGGACATGCCTTTGAAGTAGGGCGGGTTCTGGATATAGGTGCTGGTTGGCGGCCAGTCGTAGGTTTCCGAATCCGTCACTTCAACCGCCTGCCACTTTTCATCGCCCTTGAAGACATCGGCGTATTTCTTCTGGAACGCCGCCCGGGTCACCGTGGCATGCACCAGATCGGCGATTTCCTTGTTCGTGGGCCACACGTCCTTCAGATACACCGGGCCGTTCGTGCCATCCCCAAAGGTTCTGTCGTGATGTCGATGTTCATGTCCCCGGCCAGCGCATAGGCCACCACCAGCGGCGGCGAGGCGAGGTAGTTCGCCCGCACATCAGGGCTGATCCGGCCTTCGAAGTTGCGGTTGCCTGACAGAACGGCAGCCGCCACCAGGTCCCCCTCGTTGATCGCGGCCGAAATCTCGGGCTGCAACGGGCCAGAGTTGCCGATGCAGGTGGTGCAGCCAAAGCCAACCAGGTTGAACCCGATGGCATCCAGGTCTTCCTGCAGGTTCGCGGCGTTCAGATATTCCGCCACAACCTGCGATCCGGGGGCCAGCGAGGTCTTCACCCACGGCTTCCGCGTCAACCCCAGCGCGCGCGCTTTCCGCGCCACAAGCCCCGCCCCGATCATCACATAGGGGTTTGACGTGTTGGTGCAGGACGTGATCGACGCAATCACCACCGACCCATCGCGCAGCGTATACCCTTCGCCCGCCACCTTGGCCGAGGAGAACCCGTCGAAGTTGCCCGGAAGCTCTGCCGGGGCCAGCGCGCCGCCCTCGTCCTTCCATTCGGCCTTTTGTTCTGGGGCCACGCTTGGCAGTTTGCGCGTGGTGCGGATGTAGTCGCCAAATGCTGCCGCAGCAGTGTCCAGCGGCAAGAAATCCTGCGGGCGTTTCGGGCCAGAGATCGCCGGAACGATCGTGCCCATGTCCAGATGCAGGGTCGAGGTGTAGATCGGATCATACCCCTCATCCCGCCACATGCCGTTGGCTTTCGCATAAGCCTCAACCAGCGCAATCCGCCCTTCATCCCGGCCGGTCATGTGCAGATAGCGCAGGGTCTCCGCGTCAATCGGGAAGAAGCCGCAGGTGGCACCGTATTCGGGGGCCATGTTGGCAATGGTCGCACGGTCGGCCAGGGGCAGGCGGTCCAGCCCGTCGCCGTAGAATTCGACGAACTTGTTCACCACGCCGTGCTTCCTAAGCATCTGCACCACCTTCAGCACCAGATCGGTGGCGGTGGTGCCTTCGACCATGGCACCCGTCAGCTTGAAGCCCACAACTTCCGGAATCAGCATGGACACCGGCTGGCCCAGCATCGCCGCCTCAGCCTCAATCCCGCCGACGCCCCAGCCAAGGACGGCAAGACCATTAACCATCGTGGTGTGGCTGTCGGTACCGACGAGCGTGTCGGGGTAAGCGACTGTGTGGCCGTTCTGGTCCGTATCGGTCCATACGGTCTGCGCGAGGTATTCCAGGTTCACCTGATGGCAGATGCCCGTCCCGGGCGGCACAACGCGGAAATTGTTGAACGCCTTCTGCCCCCATTTCAGGAAGACATACCGCTCCATGTTCCGCTCATATTCACGGTCAACGTTCAGCTGGAACGCGCGCGGGTGGCCGAATTCGTCGATCATGACCGAGTGGTCGATCACAAGGTCCACCGGCGCCAGCGGGTTGATCTTCTGCGCATCGCCACCCAGCCCCTTGATCCCGTCGCGCATTGCGGCAAGGTCGACTACGGCCGGAACCCCGGTGAAATCCTGCATCAGCACGCGCGCCGGGCGATAGGCAATCTCACGCGGGTTCTGGCCACCCTTTTCGCCCCATTCGGCGAAGGCCTTGATGTCATCGACCGTGACGGTCTTGCCATCCTCGAACCGCAGCATGTTTTCCAAAACCACCTTCAGCGCGGCGGGGAGGCGAGAGAACGACCCCAGACCGCCGCCTCGGCCGCGGGGATCGAATAATAGCTGACGGTCTGGCCCCCGGCAGTCAGGGTCTTGCGGGTTCGGGCGTGGTCATGTCCAACGGTGACGGTCATCTTCTGGCTCCTGAAGGAAGGCGGCTGAATGGCATTGTATGCAATTGTATGCCGAAAATCCAGCCCCTGATGGCGGGTTTTTTAGGCGATGTGTCAGGTCTCTCGCAAAACCTTGATTGGCTCGTGCGCATGGGGGTCCCTATAACAGGGTTTGGGGATAACAGGGTCAGGATACGCGCCATGCGTCAACTCGTCAGTGCCGCTTGCGGCTTATGGGCAGCTTTTGCCGCCCCGGTGATGGCCGAACCTGTGGTGGTGGTCGAACTTTACACCTCGCAAGGCTGCTCTTCCTGCCCGCCGGCTGATGAGTTTGTGGCAATGCTGGCGTCTGACCCGCGAATCCTGCCGCTCGCGCTGCATGTCGATTACTGGGACTACATCGGTTGGGCCGACAAGTTCGCCTCGCCTGTCTTCAGCGACCGCCAGCGCGCCTATGCCAAAGCCATCGGCAGCCGCACGATCTATACCCCGCAGCTGATCATCGGCGGCCAGCACCGAATTGAAGGCTTCGCGCCCGATGAAACCGCCGCCCGCCTGCAGGAACATCTTGCTGCCGGATCGACCGTCACCCTTACCGCTGTCCGCGATGGCGACCGTCTGGTGATCCGCGCCGAGGCGGACCCGCCGCTGGATGAAACCCTGCGCGTGCAGTTGATCCGCTACACCCCCAAGGAAACCGTGACGATCGAGCGCGGCGAAAATGCCGGCAGGACCATCACATATCACAACATCGTCACGTCTTGGGAAGGCCTGGGCGAATGGCAGGCCGATGCGCCGCTTGAGCTGACCGCCCCCTTTGGCGGTGACCAGCCCGGCGCGGTGATCCTGCAAACCGTGGGCCCGGCTGAGATTCTGGCCGCCGCCAGGATCGACTGACGGCGCCCCTCAGCCCTGGCCGGTGTTCTTCCAGCGCCGGTGGATCCAGAACCACTGGTCCAAGTTCTGGCGCACCAGACGCTCCAGACTGTCGTTCAGCGCCTGGGTCATCGCCTCGGGTGTGCCTTCCGGGATCGGCGCCTCGACGATGATGTCGAAAGACAAGCCATCGGCCTTGCGCACGGCATAGGTCGGCACCAAAAGCGCCTTATACTTCAAGGCAAGGTCCGCCGCCGACAAGGCGGTCAGCGCCGGGCGGCCGAAAAACGTCAGCTCCTCGCCGTGCCGCATATGCTGGTCGACCAGCATCCCCAGCATGCCGCCCGCCCGCAGATGCCGCACCATATCGGCCAGCCCGGCCCGCCCGCGCGGAAAGAGCGGCCTGCCAATCCCCGAGATCGCCCGGACGTAGTGATCGTTGAAATAGGGGTTCGCCATCGGCATGTACAGCGCCCCAACCCGGTAGGCCCGCGCGATCAGCGCCGCCCGGCTGGCGTCATAATTCCCGAAATGCCCGGTCACCAGGATCACCGGGCGCTTGGCCTGATGCGCCCCCTCCAACGCGGCCACGCCCGCACCCGTCAGGGGGTGCCGCACCGCCTGGGCCACGAATTCCGGACCGGAATAGATCTCGATCACCGTGCGGCCCACATTGTCCGGCACCGACCGCAGGATGCGCGCCACCTCAGCCTCGGGCAGGTCCGGCAGCACCAGCGCCAGGTTCTCGCGGATCCGCCGCCGGTAACCTGCCACCGGCGCGATCACCCGTGACAGGACCCAGCCGCACAAAGGCACCCGCCAGCGATAGGGCAGGCGCAACAAAAGCCAGATCAGGCCCCGCAAGGCGCGGTCCTGCAGCCAATGTCTCAGGTTGAACGGGGTCGGGTCTGCCATGGCTCAGCTTTGGCTCAGGTCTTGCGGGCGGCTTGCGTTTCGCGATGCCACACATAAAGACCCGCCCCCACGATCACAAGCGCACCCAGCACCGTCCAGCCGTCCGGCCATTGGTCATACAGCACCACCCCCCAGAACGTGGCGAAGATGATCCCCAGATAGGCGAATGGTGCCACGACCGCGGCCTCGGTCATCGAAAAGCTGCGGATGATGCACAGCTGCGCCCCAGTGCCCAGAAACCCCACCAGCGTGAACAGCAGAAGGTCCGGCCCCGACACCGGCACCCAGACAAAGGGCAAGGCCAGCGCCGACACCACCGTCCCGAAGATCGACGCGTGCAGAAGTGAGGTCCAGACCGGTTCTTTCGGGCCAATGTAGCGGGTCAGAAGCGCGTTGCCGGTGTAGCAGACCGCCGCGCCCAGAGGCAAAAGCGCCCAGGGGCTGAAGACGCCAAGGCCGGGCCGCAGGATGATCAACGCCCCGATCAGCGCCACAACCACCCCGGCAATCCGTCGTGGCCCCAGCTTTTCCCCCAGAAAAACTGCCGCCCCGAGGGTGATCAGCACCGGGTTGATGTCGGTCAGCGCCGTCGCCTCGGCCAGCCCGACATGCGGCAGGGACAGGAAAAACAGCCCCGTTGCCCCCAGCTGGCAGGCGGATCGCGCCATGTGCAGGCGAGGGTAACGGCTTTGCAGCAGCCTTGGGGCCTGCCGGTTCAGAAGGATCAGCACGATCATCAGCTGCCCGGCAAAGCGCGCCCAGACGACCTGCGGCGCGGGGTAACGCTCGATCAGGCCCTTGGCCGTGGCATCCATCGCGGTGAACAAAAGGATCGCGAGGATCATCAACAAGATCCCGCGCGTGGGGTTGGAAAAGGGGGCTACATGCATCCGCGCCACGCTAGGGGGCCGGGGCCGGGGCAGCAAGGGGGGAAAGGCAACCGGAACGGTTCACAGGGACATCATCCGGTGTTGATGAGGTCAGGTTAACCAGACGTTGCCGTCAGGTCGAACCTCCTTTTCTGGCGTCGGATTAGATCGCATTTTCAGGAGATTAGCATGAAGACCCTCGCCGCATTTATCGCCGCTTGCGCCCTGTCCGGCCAGGCCATGGCAGGTGGATTGACCGAAGTCGCGCCAGAGGCCCCAGTCGCCCCGGCGGCCCAGCCCGCCCCGGCCTTTGACTGGACCGGGTTCTATTCCGGTCTCAGCGTCACCGATGGGTCGGTCTCTGACGGGAATGACTTCGATACCTCCGGCTTTGGCGTCCAGGCAGGCTATCTTCATGACCTTGGGACCTTTGTCGTGGGCGGGGAACTTGCCTATTCCGATGCCGAAGTTGACGATGCGGGCGCTGACATCACCGCCACCCGGCTGAAGCTGATCGGCGGTTACGACGCGGGCCGGTTCCTGCCCTATGCCTTCGTCGGTGTCTCAGACGTTGAGGTCACCAACAGTTTCAACTCGGTTTCGGACACGGTCACCAACTATGGCCTTGGCGCACGCTATGCCTTTGGGGCGGACGGTCGGTTCGTGGGTGGTCTTGAATACATCGTCGAGGACAAGTCCAACTTCGGTAACACCGGTTTTGACCTTGACCGGGACGAGGTTGCGCTGCGCTTCGACTACCGGTTCTAACCAGGTCTGACTGAACTGGATGGCGCGACCCGTCGCGCCATCTTAGAATTTGCTGCGGCTTGGTGGACAGCTATGCCTCGGTCAGTCCTCATCCGGCTGGATCAGGGTGATCTCACCACTTGTTTCTAGGCTGCGGATCGCGCTGATGATGGCGGTCATCGCCTCCTCGGCGTCCTTGTCCTTGATCTTGCCCCGTGTGGCCATTTCTTCGCGCAAGCCTTGCGCCAGACGTTGCGAAATATTGGCCAACAGAAACTCTGCCGCTTCGTCCAGTCCCGGCTTGCCAGCAGCGGCGGCAAGGGCGGTGACCAGAACCGGCTGTTCGACCAAACGGGTGATCTTCGGGGCATCACGCGGGCTAAGCCGCGCCGGGATATGGACGAAGGTAAAGATCGCCTTGCGCACTTCGGCGGCGAATCCGGCATCTTCCGCCTCCAGCCCCTGCAGCACATCTTCCCGCGTCAGCGCGGGAGAGACGTTCAGGATCGCCCCCACCCGCTCCACCGGGCCGGTGTCAAAGGCGCGCGGTGGCTGGTTGTCCAGTTCCGCCAACAGCGCCGCACCAATCCGGCGCACGGTTTCCGGGTCGACCTGGCCGGTCATCGACACGGCATAGGCCACGCGGCGGGCCCGATCGCCCGGCAGCCGCCCCAGAATCTCGGCCGCCTTGGCAACCGGCAGTTTGGACAGCATCACCGCGCCCACTTCCACCGCCTCATCCGCAAGGATCGGCAGCAAGCGGTCAACTGGCAGCGATGTGATCCGCTCCCAGGGGTCAACCTTTGACGATTGCGAAGCCATCCGCCGCAACCGCGACGCGGCCGATTGCGAGATATGGCCATCCATCATCGACAAGGCACCTTCGATCCCGCCCGGAAAGGACAGGCCGACCGATTCCAGTTCTGTCAGGAATTGTGCCACCACCTCATCCAGCGTGGTGCGGTCGATCAGGCGCATCTGGCCCATCTGTTCGGCCAGCGCCGCCTGCATGTGTTCAGGAAGCGAGGAGATCGGCAAGTTGGTGCCTTCGGTCAGCAGATAGCGCACGATCACCGCGGCTTTCTGCCGGTTGGAAAGCACACGTCGTGGCGGGGGTCCCCCCGACACGACGGCACGGCGTTCCGGCAAGATGCGGGCCAAGGGGATGATGTCCTGTGACATGGGGCTGCCTCTGATTCTTGCGGTCAGAGGCAGCCTGCCAGTCGCGGGTTAACGCCCGCTTAGCCGCTGCAGGCTCAGCTGGTCGGATTGATGACGCAAGCGCCCTTGGCTTCGTCCCAGGTGGCGCCGGCCACGCAAGAGGCCGCAGTTTCCTGCTTCATCTTATCGCCGCTGCAATAGGCGAAAGACATCGTCGGGGCGAGCGTCAGGGCAATCACGGCGAGGGTCGTCTTGATCTTCATGGGTCGTCCTCCAGGTTAAGTTGGGTCACTGCTCAGTAGGTATAGGTCACTCCGGTCGCGATGGCCTCGGCCAGCGATCGTTCCGCCCAGGTGCCGCCGCCGCCCACCATGCGGATCGCGGCAAGCTGCAGTTGGGCTGCCTCTTTCTCATCCATCTGGACCAGAAGCTGGCCATAATAGCTGCGCGCCAGGATATTGCCGCTATCCAGCGCAATGGCCCGTTCATAGGCGACGATGCCCTCTTCCACCCGGCCGGTCTGGCGCAGGAGGAAGCCTGGTAGGTCAGGACACGGGGCGTCTCCCCCTCGGTCATGGTGGCAAGCATCACCAGCGCCTCATCGGGCCGACCGGCATAGGCCAGCTCACGCACCGCGCCAAAGCGCTGGTCATTGTCCAGAAGGCTGCTTTCGGCCTTGATGCAGGCCTTGGTCTTTTCGTCCCAGACCTCGCCCTTGGCACATTCAACCGTGGTCTCGGTCGGCTTAGGCGGTTCGGTATCGTCGCTGCCAGCCGCAAGGGCAAACTGCGGGGCCAATGCGAAAGCGGCGGCAAGGATAATGCGCATGTCGGTGCCTCTCGGTAATTTGCTGAAAGATAGCACGTCCGGAGCACAATCAAGCGTCGAAAATCGCGGCAGGGTGCCGCAGCGTCATCACGGATGCGTCAGTTGCCGAAAACCCGGGCGAAAATCCGGTCCACATGCTTGGTGTGGTAGCCCAGATCAAACTTCTCCTCGATCTCGGCCGGCGAAAGGGCCGCGGTCACCTCGGCATCGGCCAGAAGCTCGGTCTTGAAATCCGCGCCCTTCTCCCAGACCTTCATCGCGTTGCGCTGCACCAGGCGATAGCTATCTTCGCGGCTGACCCCGGCTTGCGTCAGCGCCAAAAGCACGCGCTGGCTCATCACCAGGCCTTTGAACTGGTTCATGTTCCGAGCCATGTTGTCCGGATAGATCACCAGCTTTTCCACCAGCCCTGCCAGTCGGTGCAGCGCGAAATCCAGCGTGATCGTCGCATCCGGGCCAATCGCCCGTTCCACTGAACTGTGCGAGATATCCCGCTCATGCCACAGCGCCACGTTTTCGAGGGCCGGGACCACTGCCATCCGCACCAGCCGCGCAAGGCCGGTCAGGTTCTCCGACAGAACCGGGTTGCGCTTGTGCGGCATGGCCGAGCTTCCCTTTTGCCCGGGGCTGAAAAACTCCTCCGCCTCAAGCACTTCGGTCCGCTGCATGTGGCGGATTTCAATCGCGATATTCTCGATCCCGCTGGCAATGACGCCCAACGTCGCAAAGAACATCGCATGCCGGTCGCGCGGAATGACTTGCGTGCTGATCGGCTCCGGGCTCAGGCCCAGCATCTTGCAGACATGTTCCTCAACAAAAGGGTCAATGTTGGCGAAGGTGCCAACTGCGCCGGAAATCGCGCCGGTCGCCACCTCGGCCCGCGCCGCCACCAGACGCGCCCGGTTGCGCGCCATCTCGGCATAGAAGCGCGCGAAAGTCAGGCCCATCGTGGTGGGTTCGGCATGAATGCCATGGCTGCGCCCGATCCGCACCGTATCCTTGTGCTCAAACGCTCGCGCCTTCAGCGCCTCCAGCACCCGGTCAAGCGCCATCAGAAGCAAATCCGACGCCCGCACCAGCTGCACGTTCAGCGTCGTGTCCAGAACGTCGGAACTCGTCATCCCCTGATGCACGAACCGCGCATCATCTGCCCCGATATGTTCGGCCAGATGGGTCAGAAAGGCTATCACGTCATGCTTCGTCACCGCCTCGATCTCATCAATCCGGGCGACGTTGAACTCCACGTCCTTGGCGCGCCAGACGGCTTCGGCATTGGCCTTGGGGATCACGCCGAGGGCGACCTGCGCGTCGCAGGCATGGGCCTCGATCTCGAACCAGATCTTGAAACGGGCTTCCGGGGACCAGATCGCCACCATCTCGGGGCGGGAATAGCGCGGGATCATCACTTGCCTCCAACGGACCTTTCCCGCGCCTTACGCCGACAGCCCGCGGCGTGCAAGCCGACATGGGGCAGGGGAGAGGGCACAGCAACTGGCCTTTGCCCCTCCTGAGCTGACTCCGTTCCTCAATTCTGCCGCAGTAATCGGGTCTTGCAGTCACGGTGGTGAACGGTTAGCGGCCAGCTGCGCCAAGGTTCGCCATGGCTGGACTGGTGCCCGTCAATCGGGGTTTGGTGGAACGCGCGGAATGACGGTGGAAGACGACTTCGACGAGGACGAGGAAAACCCGATCTGGGGTGCCCTGATCAAGACCGGGCTGATCCTGTCCATCGTGGTGCTTGCGGGCGGATACATGGGCTGGCTGCATCCCTTGGGGGATTCACTGGCCGTTGGGCGTTTCCCGGCCTCGGTCGCGGTGTTCGTGCTGTCGCTTCTGGGTATCCGGATGGGCATGCAGGCGGCGGCATTCGGCGCGCTCCTTCTGTCCTTGCTGACGGCCACCTCGGTTGTGCTGGCGCATATCTGGCCGGGGCCGCCGGGCATTTTCCTGCTGTATCAAAAGAACATGTATTTTGAAAACAGCGACTTGGCCGGGCTTGAGGCGGACATTCGGGATGCCGCCCCCCTGGCCTTGACCCTGCAAGAGGTGTCGGACCCAAACCTTGCCCTGTTGCGCAACCTGCAGGACATTCTTCCGCATCAGTTCCATTGCCCAGAAGGCAGGCGCGGCGGGACGGCCGTCGCCTCGCAACTCCCCCCGGTTCCGGGCGCCACCGTCTGCGTCTCTGGCCTCGCGGCAATGCAGGTGATCTTCCGCGACCAGCCGGTCTGGATCGTGTCAGTCCACCTCAGCTGGCCCTGGCCCTACGATCAGGCTGGCCATGTGGCCGACCTGCGCCCCGTGCTTGCCGGGCTGGAAGGGCCGGTCCTGATGGGCGGTGACTTCAACATGGTCCGCTGGGCCCTGTCCGTTCGCC
>JAAUPC010000002.1:27500-45761 GCA_012036325.1 Paracoccaceae bacterium | reverse complement strand
GGACCTTTACGCCGCCGAGCAGGCCGCGAAGGCACGGCGGGTGACGGCGGATGCCGAGGCCTATGCGACCAACGTGATCGCGGGGGCCATCGCCGAGAACGGGCTGGAGGCCGCGCAGTTCCAGGTCGCGTTGAAGCAGGTGGAGGCTTTGCAGGCGGTGGCCGTGGGTCAAGGCAAGCAGACCATCCTTGTCCCGGCCAATGCGCTGGATGCCTTTGGCGATGCGTTCAAGATGCTGAAAGGGCGGGGCTGACATGGCTGCGTTCCTGTCGGCAACCTGGTGGGCCTGGGTGGTCCTGGGCTTTGCACTTGGGGTGCTGGAGATCCTGGTGCCCGGCTATATCTTCCTTGGCTTCGCAATCGGGGCGGTGGCGACCGGGATTGTCGTGGGCACCGGGATTGGACCGTCCGGCATTTCCGCGCTGTTGCTGGTCTTTGCCATCGCCTCGGTCATCGCCTGGCTGGTGCTGCGCCGGGTGATGGGCGTCCGCGCGGGGCAGGTCAAGATCTGGGACCGTGATATCAACGACGACCGCTGAGGTGGATTTCGTCGGGGCCAAGGCCGCGTTCTTTTGCGAAGGCGCGGTCTTGGCATATCTGCGGGATGATCATCCGGGGCTGAATTGGGCGGGCCATTGGGACCTTCCGGGTGGGGGACGCGAGGGCGACGAAGGGCCGGAAGATTGCCTCTTGCGCGAGCTGGAGGAGGAGTTTGGTCTTCGCCTGCCGCAAGTAAGGTTGACGTGGAGCCGGGTGTTCCCGTCGATCATGGATGCGCGCCGGGCATCCTATTTCTTTGCAGGACGGCTGACCCGGGCCGAAATAGCGGCGATCCGCTTCGGCGATGAAGGTCAACGCTGGATAATGATGCCGGTGGCGGAGTTTTTGGGCCATGGCAAGGCCGTGCCGGAACTGCAGCGGCGGGTGGGGATTGTCTGGGCCGACTGGCAAAGGAAGTGATCGTGGCGTGCCCCGGAGGGTTTCACACCCTCCGGACCTCCCGTGGAGTATTTTTCAAAAGAGCAAGGCAAATTTTATATAATTTGGAATGGCTTATATTTGAGTTTTTGCCAGGGGAACAAGGTGGTTGTCCCAGGCCGTCTTGCCAGACCTCAGCGGTGTCAGGGAGCGGTCATCAGCGGTCAGGAGGGCGCCGAGCCCGTCTGTCAGGAGAAAATCCGAGCCAAGGGGAGCGGCACCACACAGATCGGCGCGGCGGTGGGTGGCCTTGTGGGTTCCATCTGCGGTGAAGATCATCGCCACCCCACCTTTGGGCGAGGTGATCAGAACCCGGTCGGCCGTTGCGGCGACCGAGCCCGCGTAGCCCTGCATTGCAAAAGCGTCTTGCGGACTGGGCTCACACAGGATCGGGGCGGTGCCAGGCGTCCAAAGGCCTAGTTGGGGTACAGGTTCAGCGGGGTCGCCCTCCCACTGCATGGCGAAGGCGATGGCTTCACCTGCAAGAGCCAGGTGCCGGATAGAGTTCTGCCGCAAGTCAGGCAGGTCGATCTGGTCAATAAGGTCGCCATCGGGTGACAGAAGGGTCAGGTTCGGATGCATCGTGGCAATGTTCAGCTTCGAACGATCCACCGGATCGGTCTGGATGCCGCCGTTGGCGATGGCAAGGGTGCCGTTTGGCAGAAGCCTGATCTCATGCGGTCCCAGGCCATGACTGGGCCAATCGGTCAGGCGGGTGTAACTGCGGGTGTCCCAAAGACCAATGCGGCCGGCACTGGTCTCAGCGATGACTTCTGAGGTCATCAGTAGATTGCCATCGGCTGAAAATACGCCATGCCCATTGAATTGCTGGCCTTCTGGGGGAGTCAGCCTGTTGATGACCCGACCGGTCGCGCAATCGAGGACCAGAGCAAATGTGCCGGGACGGCGGGCGAAAGCTACGGCTTCGGCCCGGGTCGGATGAGCGGCGGCGGCGTGGCCGCGACCTGGGAGTGGCACTTCAATCAGCGTTTCGCCAGCGGCGGAGAGGGCGTGGAGGAAGAACGCCTCGCCCTGCTTGCAGGCGGCAAGAAAAGCCGGGCTACCGACATCCGCCCAGGTCATCCGGGGTGCACAAGCGGCCGCAAGGCTGGCAAGAAACGCACGACGCTGCATCAGTCCCCATCCTGCGCATTGAAGCCGAGGGTGACGCCAAGGGCGGGTCCGATCTCGGCCAGGGCGGTGTCTCGGGTGGCACGAACGGTTTGTTGCAGGATCTGAAGTTTGAGCCACGCCTGGGGGTCAGCGAGATTCGCAAGTGTGGGATCGTCAAAGTCCGCCGCCAGCTTGAGGGCCTGGTCGAAGGCGGCAAGGGTGCGCTGGCCGTCGGGGTGAATCTGCTGCGCCAGTCCGCGCAGCCCTTGCAGGGAAAGGGTGATGTTGCGGGCCGAACGGCCCGAAGCGCGGGCTTCGGCAAGGTCGGGTCGCGGCTTGTCGAAGGTGCCAAGCGGGCGGCCGATCCGCCGGTCCGCGAGGTATTCAAGACCGGTGGCAAGCTGGGTGAAGAGGGCCTGGGTGGCTTCGTCCGCTGTCAGAAAACGGGGATTGCCCGGCTGGCCTGCGGTCAAGAGAAGGTCACCGAAAGGCCCCCATTCCGTGTCAGGTCGGCTGCCATCCGCGCAAGGTCATCGGCTGTCGCGTGGATCAGCGGACAGGGGTCGGCGGGCAGCGCTTCGACAGGGTAAAGCAGACGTTCAAGCCCGGCCAGGCCCCGTGCGGCCACGGATTGCTGCGCCATGTTGTCCGGGGTCAGGGCCTCAGGATCGCCGGTCAGCAGGGTGCGTTGGGCTTTCTGGCCAAGCGCTTTCGGGTCAGGCCAGAACAGGATTGCAAGCGAACGACCCTCATCCTCGGCCGGGCCGAGGGGCATGTGGGCGACGGCCAGCCAAGCGTCATAGGTGGCGTGGAAGGCAGGGCGCAACTGGGCGGGATCGCAGTTTTCGACCTCTGCAAGCGCCTTGGCCTGCGCGGCAAAGGCGGCAAAGCCGGGGCGGATATGCTGGGTAACCACGGAAGTTGTATCGGCGGCGGCGGGGATGGCAAGGAAGAGTGACAAGATCAACGTGCGCATGTCAGAGACTTTCCAAAAAGCTGAGGAGGGCGGCGCGGTCCTCTGGGGCCAGGTTGATGACCGCATCGCGTTGGGGTTCCGCTTCACCCCCGTGCCAAAGGATTGCCTCTAGGATCGTGCGGGCGCGACCGTCATGCAGGAAGCCGGCGCTGGGCGAGACTTGCTGCGTCAGGCCAAGGCCCCAGAGCGGCGGGGTGCGCCATTCGCGGCCCGTGGCGAGATGTTCGGGAAGGCCGTCGGCTAGGCCTTCGCCCATGTCGTGCAAAAGAAGGTCGGTATAGGGCCAAATCAGCTGAAAGCTTTGCTCGGGCTGGTCCGGCAGGCGGGCTGTGACATGTTTAGGGGTATGGCAGCCCGAGCAGTTGAGGCTATGAAAGATTTCCTTACCGCGCAGGGTCGCAGGGTCGTCAAGGTTGCGACGCGCGGGCACGCCAAGGTTGCGGGCATAGTAGGTGACCAGATCAAGGCTGTTGCGATCAACCTCCAACCCGTCGCGGAGCCCAGGCTCTTGGCCATGTGGGGCCGTGAGGCACGCAGGTTGCGAGGTAGTACAATCACCCCAAGGTTCGGGATGCAGGTCAGTGGACAGGCCCATGTCGGTGGAAAAGGCCTGGGCGGACTGACCGCGCAGGCTGGGCTGACCGGCCTTCAGGCCAAAGCGACCAAGCTGCCCGTCCACCCGGTTAGCTCGACCGGAGATGCCGTCGCCATCGGTGTCGTCGGGATCTTCCTTGGCAAGGATGTCCGCCTCGGGGATGGCCTCAAGCAGGCCGAGGCCGATCATCTGCGGGGCGACACGCGGGGAAAGGACGGTTGACGGGTCCAGCGGCCCGTAGGCGGCGCTAGTGATGGCATAGGCGGGCTGGCGCAAGGTGATGACGGTGCCATCGGCCAAGGTGACAGGCAAGGGTGAATAGCTGAGGGCAACGCGCCCTTCGGCAGACTGGCCGGGTGCGGCGAAGGTTTGCAGCTGGTGGCCATAGACGGGGTCCGCAACATGGGCTGCCATGGCCTGCAGGTCGGGAAGGCCAAGACGCAGAAGAAAGGTGCCCGGCACATCACCTGCCTCCGAAGGTGCCGCGCCACGGCCGTCCTTGACGTGACAATCCTGGCAAGCGCGGGCGTTATAGAGCGGTCCAAGCCCATCAGACCCCTTGGTGGACGAGGGAGCAGCGACCCACAGCTTTTGAAACAGCGCATTGCCCAGGGAAAAGGCCATTTCGTCGGCAATGTTCGCGGAAGGGAGGGAAAACGCGTCGGTCCCCTCCAGCACGCGGACCGTGGCCGCGCCTGCGGAGTTGGCCTCAAACGCCTCGGGCTTGGAGAAGTCAGTAGGTGGGGTAAGGATGGCGGCGACTTTGGCAGCATCCTCGGGCGTGCGGTGGGCTATCGGTTGATCGGCTGTCGAGGGGTTCTGGGCGACGGCCGGGAAGGCGGCAAGGCAGAAGGCGATAAGGATCGGGCGCATGGAGAGACTCCTTGGACACAAGCATACCCCCGTTTTCCTGACTGTTTCAATCGGAAAAGAGTTGCGGAATCAGGACTTGGCTGAATGGCATCAGCAGGGATGCCATTCAGGACAGCACCACTAGTGATCAAGGCCAAGACGGCCCATATTGTTCGGACGGCAACCAGACCCGAGGCAGCTGCCATGCAGACGGTCACCGGTTTGCCGGGTGCCACAGTGACCGCCGCCATCCAGCCGGGGTGAAAGAGACTGGGATCAGCCTTCGTTAAAGGTACCTGCGTTCAACTGCATGAACCGTTCCGCCCCCAGCTTTTCGTGCAAGGCAATCTGGGTTTCGAGAAAATCGATATGGCCTTCCTCGTCCATCGCGACCTCTTCAAACAGCTTCATCGAGACGATGTCGCCGACCTGTGAGCAGTACTCCCGTGCTTCGCCGTAGAGAGCGCGGGCTTCAAGTTCGGCGGCAAGGTCGCATTGCATGGTCTCAAGTGCGGTCTGACCAATGCGCAGAGGGTCAAGCTTTTGCAGGTTCGGATGACCTTCGAGAAAAATCACCCTGGCAATGAAGCGGTCGGCGTGCTGCATTTCCTCGATGCTTTCGGCGCGGGATTTGGCGGCCATGTGGGCAAGGCCCCAGTCATCTTGTAGACGGTAATGCAGCCAGTACTGGCTGACTGCCGTCAACTCTGACCGGATCGCGCGGTTGAGATAGTCGATGACCTTGGGGTCGCCCTTCATGGTGTTTTCCTGTGTCCGAAGCGGGCTGTTGATGCAGGTCCCGCAGGTTCATGGGTACTTGGAATGTGTCGCAGCCGCGCATCGTGTTCAAAAACAGCGGCAGGCACCCGCCGCAGTCAGCCCGTTTGCCAAGGGCACGGTAGACTTTGCCTGGTGTGATGATCGTGTCAATATCGGCCGCACGCATCCAATCGACGGCGGCCGAGATGTCGTGGTCGGTGATGTTCTGGCAGTGGCAGACGATCATCGCGGGGCCTCTTCTGGGTCACTGGAAGATGGCGTTGGGGTTATCAAGGCTGTCAGAACCTTCGAAACCGATTTTCGTCAGACCAAGTGCTGTGACCGCCCGGTCAATCGAAGCAGTCTGAGCAACCAGGGCATTCACCCCTGCCATGATCAGGGCTTCACCCGCAGGGTCACCAGGGGCAAGCATCTGATCATAGGCCATCCCGCCTTCAGCCGCCGATTTGATCGCGCCAAGCGCGTTGACGGAAGCGTCTAGGTCGGCGGCAAGCTGGGCTGCAAGCGTTGGGTCGGCGTCAGAAACGAGATCGGCCAGCGCCGGGCCCTCAACCACTGACCCGTCGATGCGGGTATAGCGGCCAAGGTAGACGTTCCGGATACCGACCCCATCATAGAAATGGCTGTTGTGGGTGTTGTCGGAAAAGCAATCGTGCTCCTCTTCCGGGTCGTTGAGGAGGAGGCCAAGCTTCATCCTCTCTCCCGCAAGCTCTCCATAGGAGAGGCTGCCCATGCCGGTGAGCGCGGCCATCAGACCTGCGGTCGGATCCGTCGTCACGGCAGCGCGGGCGGGACCGGTGTCAGACCAGTTCGCAGTCATCTCAGTAAGGTCGGCAACCAGCAGGTCAGTCGCGGCCTGCAGGTAGCCGGCGCGCCGGTCGCAATTGCCCCCAGTGCAGCCATCACCTTGCAGAAAATCGGTGTAGGGGCGGTTGCCAGCACCAGGGCCGGTGCCATTCAGGTCCTGGCCCCAGAGCAGGAATTCGATGGCGTGGTAGCCGGAGGCGACGTTCGCCTCGATCCCGTCCGCCTCATGCAGGGTGGTGGCGATCAAGGTAGGAGTGATGGTGGTCGCGTCGATTTCGGTGCCGGAAAGGGTGAAGGTCGGCGTGGCGATGACATTGAGAAGGGCAAGGGCGTTCTCCCCCGCCTCAGCCGGGGCAACATAGTCGATCAGACCTTCGTCCAGCGGCCAGGCGTTCACCCGACCCTCCCAATCGTCAACGATCGGGTTGCCAAAGCGGAAGACTTCGGACTGCTGGTAGGGCACGCGGGCAGCCAACCAAGCGCTGCGTGCAGCGGCCAGGGTTTCGTCCGAGGGGGCGGCGATCAAGGCCGAGACGGCGGTCTGCAAGGACTGCGCCGTGGTCAAGCTGTCCTGGTACGTCGCCAGGGCGATATCAGCATAAGTCTGCGTCACAGCCTCAGGCGTTGCAGCGAAACTCGGGGTCGCAAGGGCAGATGTGAGGAGGAGAAGGGCAAAGCGCATTGTCAGACCTTTTCAGCAAGGGATGCCAAATAGCTGACTAAAAAACTTTGACTTGTAAAGTTGATTCTTTTACTTGGGAAACCAGACTGGATGTAAAACGGTCATGCGGGCAGTTCACCAATGACAGCGCGGGCTGCGGCGGCGGGGTCTTTCGCTTGCCAGATCGGGCGGCCGACGACGATGTGATCCGCGCCATCGGCAATCGCCTGAAACGGTGTGGCAATGCGCTTTTGGTCACCCGTGGCCGATCCAGCCGGGCGGACACCGGGCGTCACAATCAGCCGACCGTGCGACTGGGGCAGAGCGCGGATCAGCGCCGCCTCTTGCGGGCTGGCGATGACCCCGTCGGCCCCTGCTTCAAATGCGCGGGCGGCGCGTTCCAACGTTATGTCATGGATATCGCCAGGCTTGATGAGGTTGGCGTCAAGGTCAGCGCGATCCAACGACGTCAGGACTGTCACCGCCATGATCTTCAAGCCAGTGCCACGCTTGCCCTCACAAGCCGCGCGGACAACTTGCGGGTCACCGTGGACAGTCAGGAAATCAAGATCGTACTGCGCAAGGCCCCACACGGCAGCCTCGATCGTGGCGCCAATGTCGAAAAGCTTGAGGTCAAGGAAGATGCGCTTGCCATGTTCATGCTTCAACTCATTCGCCAAGGCCAACCCGCCGCCCGTCAGCATGCCAAGGCCAATCTTGTAGAAGCTTGCGGCGTCACCGATGCGGGCGACAAGATCCAGGCCATGCACCACATTGGGCACGTCCAGGGCGACGATCAGGCGGTCATCTGCAGTCATCGGCGCCTCTGGCTAAGGGATCGGGGCGGTTTGACGGGGTGGGCCCCGGCTGTCAAGGCTGGCGGAAAGCGGGAGCGGCAGGATGCATCGTTCGGCGCGACGCGTTGGAGGACAGTTCGTTTGGGGGCTTGGCCCGGGTGCGCTGGATAGGTCATGCTGATCCGGGCAAATGTGTGAAGGTGCAGCATGGATTTCGGCATAACCTATGAGCGGCCGCAAGACGGACCCGAAGCCGGACCGTTGACGGTCGGCTGGTTTCTGGCCAACGACAAGGGTGCTGTGCTTTTCGACCCGCCCGAGCGGGTGGCAATCCGGCCGCCGAACCGGGGCCACGCGAAAAGCGCGGCACGCTGTCCGGCAGTCGTCCAGTTGGAAAGCCGGTACTTCATGGTGAAATGCCCCTTTGATCTGGCGATAGGTTTTGCCCGGGATGACCAGGGCAAGGCGGTGCTGGTGAACCGGGCAGGGGCTGCCAGTCCGATCCGGACGAACAAGCTGAACGAGGTGCTGACGCTGGTGAACGAGACGGAATGGAGATTTCCGGACCGGCCGACCGTTCAATTGCACCTGCCCTACTGCTTTATCGCTGATGAGATGGTGTATCTGTCCCAACTGGCGGCCTTTGCGCATTACCGGGCCGATCCGTTGCCGGGTACGATCTTTGGCGGGCGGTTTCCAATCTCGATTTGGCCGCGACCGCTGATGTGGGCGTTCGAATGGCATGAACCGCAAAAGGACTTGATCCTGAAGCGGGGGGAGCCGCTGTTCTATGTGCAGTTCGAGAGCCTGGACCCCTCGCGCCCTGTCCAGTTGGTTGAGGCAGAGCGGACGGCAGAGTTGACCGCCTACCTCGAAAAACTGTCCGGGGTGGTGAACTACGTCAACCAGACATTCTCCCTGTTCAAGGCGGCCGAGGCAGTGCGGCCGAAGCGGCTCCTGGTGCCGAAAGGCTGATGCCTGTGGCCGGCCCCGGGGTTTCACACCCCCGGACCCCCGTGGGATATTTGGGCAGAAAGAAAGCGCAATTTGACTAGAATTGAAGGAGGTAGCGCTTGCGCAGCATCATCGAGATATTTGACATCGCCACGGGCCGGGTGCGGGAGGTGCTGGCGGTCAACGGTCGGATCGAGGCACCGAACTGGGCGCCTTCCGGTGATTGGCTGCTGGTCAATGGTGAGGGAAGGCTTTACCGGGTGCCCTTGGCCAAGCCGGGATTGGAGCCTCTGGACACCGTCCCCGCAGACCGCTGTAACAATGACCATGGGATCAGCCCCGATGGCTCGGTGATCGTAATGTCATCGCATCACGAAGGACAGGGGTCGCAGGTCTATGTGATGCCGGTTGCCGGGGGTGCGCTGCGCAAGGTTTCACCGCAGGCGCCAAGCTGGTGGCATGGATGGTCACCGGACGGGACGCGGCTGGCCTATGTCGCGGCGCGGGGGGGTGGACCAGTTGATGTCTACACGATTGCCGTCGAAGGGGGAGAAGAGACCCGGTTGACCATGGGCGAAGGACATTGCGATGGGCCGGACTACAGCGCGGATGGGGCCAGCATCTATTACAATTGCGACCGGAGCGGACATGCGCAGATCTGGGTCATGGCGGCAGATGGCACGGGGCAGCGGCAGGTCTTCGAGGATGACCAAGTGAACTGGTTCCCGCATCCGTCGCCCGATGGCAGGCATCTGGTCTATCTGGCCTATCCGCCCGGGACGCTTGGGCATCCGGCGGACCTGTCAGTGGCGTTGGTCCTTTGTGATCCTGAAGGCGGCAATCGTCGCCGTGTGAGGGAGTTCACTGGCGGGCAAGGCACGATCAATGTGCCAAGCTGGGCCCCGGACAGCACTGCGTTTGCCTATGTGCGCTATGAACCATAGGCCGGCTTTAGGGAGGAAAACCGTCCCTGAGGCACGGAGGTTTCCGGTTCATCAGCCAGCCCGGCAGCCAGCAGGATGGGTTGCAGATGGCGCGGATCACCCCAGACCGAGATAAAGACCTCAGCCGGAAAGCCGTTTGACAAGTGTTCCGGCACAAGATCAATGATCCGGACCCGAAGCGGATCGCCATGCGCAATTGAGGGGGCCACAATCTCTTCTGCCATCGGCCCCAAATGCCCGATCAGGCCCGGGCGCATGCGGGGGATCAGCCCAAGGATCGGCTGGCTTAGGCGAGCGAACACGCCGACGCTGCCGTCGGCCAAGCGGTCCAGCCAGGCGGTGTCGCCGATGGCAAGGCCAGTCCGGGCGACGTGGATCACCAGGCCCTCGACCGGGGCCTTGTGGATCAGGGGAAGTTTCGCGTCTGACATGGGAGGCCTTTCGGTGGCGAAGCGCCACGATGCCGACCTGTGGTGGCAGATGGCAAGGCGCGCCGACCGACTGTACCGGCCGCTGCGCCGGGACCCGCCGACGGCAACCGGGCCGGTCGGCGGAGATTGGCCGGAATGGTCCCTGCGGATTTTGGAGCGGCGGGGATTGCAAACGCAGCACCCTGCGCCCAAATCTTCGGCAAGGCCCATGGTGGTGTGCTGGATGTCCGGGCACTGCGGACGGGGTGCTTCATCATAGGAGAAGACCGATGAATTTGGAGAAATTCACGGAGCGGTCGCACGGGTTCCTTCAGGCCGCCCAGACCCTTGCAATGCGGGAAAGCCACCAACGTGTGCTGCCCGATCACCTGCTCAAGGCACTGATGGATGATGACCAGGGTCTTGCCGCCAACCTGATACGAAAGGCTGGAGGGTCGCCGGAACAGGTGAACTCTGCAGTCAATGCGGCGCTTGCCAAACTGCCTAAGGTCTCAGGCGGCGATGGGCAGACGTACATTGACCCCAGCCTTGTGCGGGTGCTGGATGAGGCGGAGGCAGTGGCCAAGAAGGCAGGTGACAGTTTTGTGCCGCTCGAGCGGATCTTGACTGCCCTGGCGCTGGTGAACACGCGGGCGAAAGATGCGCTGACAGCGGGGGCGGTGACGGCCCAGGGTCTGAACGGTGCAATCAACGATGTGCGGAAGGGGCGGACGGCGGATTCGGCGTCGTCCGAGGACACGATGGAAGCGCTGACCAAGTACGCGCGCGATCTGACGCAAGCCGCGCGGGACGGCAAGATCGACCCGATCATCGGGCGGGACGAAGAAATTCGTCGGGCGATGCAGGTCCTTAGCCGCAGGACCAAGAACAACCCTGTGCTGATCGGGGAACCAGGCGTTGGCAAGACGGCGATTGCCGAGGGACTTGCCTTGCGGATCGTCAGCGGTGACGTGCCGGAATCCTTGCGCAACAAACGCCTGATGGCGCTGGACATGGGCGCGCTGATCGCGGGCGCGAAATACCGGGGTGAGTTCGAGGAGCGGCTGAAAGCCATCTTGAAAGAGATCGAAAGTGCAACGGGTGAGGTGATCCTCTTCATCGACGAGATGCACACGCTGGTTGGCGCAGGCAAATCTGAAGGCGCGATGGATGCGGCGAACCTGATCAAGCCGGCCCTGGCGCGGGGTGAGTTGCACTGCATTGGTGCCACCACGCTGGATGAATATCGCAAGCATGTAGAGAAGGACGCGGCGCTTGCCCGTCGCTTCCAGCCGGTGTTTGTCAGTGAGCCGACGGTGGAGGACACCATCAGCATTCTGCGCGGGATCAAGGAGAAGTATGAGCTGCACCATGGCGTGCGGATCACCGACAGCGCGCTTGTTGCTGCGGCGACCCTGAGCCACCGCCACATCACCGACCGTTTCCTGCCGGACAAGGCGATCGACCTGATGGACGAAGCCGCGAGCCGGTTGCGGATGGAAGTGGATTCTAAGCCCGAAGAGCTGGACGCGCTGGACCGGCAGATCCTTCAGTACCAGATCGAGTCTGAAGCCTTGAAGAAGGAAGACGACGCGGCATCGAAGGATCGGTTGGACAAGCTGGACAAGGAACTGGCGGACCTGCAACAGAAATCGTCCGAGCTGACGGCGAAGTGGCAGGCCGAGCGTGCCAGCCTGGATGCCGCCCGCGGGTTGAAGGAAGCGCTTGACGTGGCGCGGGCCGAATTGGAACAGGCGAAGCGTGAGGGCAATTTTGCCCGCGCGGGTGAGTTGCAATACGGGCGTATCCCGGAACTGGAAAAGCAACTGGGCGAGGCTGAAGGTCGCGAAGGCGAGGCGCTGGTTGCCGAGGCTGTCCGGCCTGAACAGATTGCCGAAGTGGTGGAACGCTGGACGGGAATTCCAACCACCAAGATGCTTGAAGGCGAAAAGGAAAAGCTTCTCAAGATGGAAGAGGAGCTTGCCCGCCGGGTGGTGGGTCAGCGGGCAGCGGTGGAAGCCGTCAGCCGGGCGGTGCGCCGGTCGCGCGCGGGGCTTTCTGATGAAAACCGGCCGCTGGGGTCATTCCTGTTCCTCGGGCCAACCGGCGTGGGTAAGACAGAGCTGACGAAGACGCTTGCCGCCTACCTGTTCGACGACGACACCGCGATGGTCCGGATCGACATGAGCGAGTTCATGGAGAAACACGCGGTCAGCCGCCTGATCGGCGCGCCACCCGGCTATGTCGGCTATGATGAAGGCGGGGTGTTGACCGAGGCCGTCCGCCGTCGCCCGTATCAGGTGGTGTTGTTCGACGAGGTCGAAAAGGCGCATCCGGATGTGTTCAACGTGCTGCTGCAGGTGCTGGATGATGGACGGCTGACCGACGGTCAGGGCAGGACGGTGGATTTTCGGCAGACGCTGATCATCCTGACCAGCAATCTTGGCGCGCGGGCATTGTCCGAATTGCCGGATGGGGCGGATGCCAGCCGGGCGAAGGGCGAAGTGATGGACGCGGTCCGGCAGCATTTCCGGCCCGAGTTCCTGAACCGTCTGGATGAGCAGATCATCTTTGATCGGCTGAACCGGGCGGATATGGGTGGCATCGTCGCGATCCAGATGCAGCGGCTGGAAGCGCGGCTTGCGGCACGGAAGATCACGCTGGAGCTGGACGCGCAGGCAAAGGCCTGGCTTGCCGACGAAGGCTATGACCCGGTCTTTGGCGCGCGTCCGTTGAAGCGGGTGATCCAGCGCCAGTTGCAGGATCCCTTGTCGGAAATGCTGTTGGCGGGCGATGTCCTGGATGGGGCGACCATCCGCGTTACCGCTGGACCGGAAGGCCTGATCATCGGTGACCGGGTCGTCGCCAGCCGCCGGGAAAGACCAAGCGAAGCCGTTGTGCATTGAGGGGTGGAAGGGGCCGAACGGCCCCTTTCACTTGCCTTCTCAGGTCACGCCGACCGCAGGACGGCGATGTTCTCTTCAACCGCGGCAGAGACGCGGGCGTAATGAATGTTCCGCCGAACCGGAATTTCGCCAGAGCGCAGGATCAAGATCGCCGTTTCTTCAAGAACGGCCTCAGCCTGCGCGGTGGCAACCTCAAGCCGGTCTGCTCGGACTGCCCGCAATGCTTCGGTCGCCGGAGCGTCAGGCTTGCCACGTTCGCGCACCTTCACGGGACGGATTGACGTGTCCTGGTTCTGGCGCACTATCTGGCCCAGCTTGTCGGAGGCATCCAGCAAGGCTGCCCGGATCGGGACATAGTCGCCAGAGGTCGGCATGGACTGTGCAAGCTTGCGGTACATGACGCGGTAGCAGTCGATGCGGAAGAGGTCCACGTTGACGCCATCCTGGCGGCGCGCCAGCAGGATGTCGTTGCAGGTCCGGTCGGCATCACTCAACGCTTTCACAAGAACGTCGGTCGCGCGGGTGGAAAGCCCGATCGGCGGCGTAGGGTTGTTGTCGTTGCAGTCTTCAGAATCGCTGAGGCTTTGCAGACTGACGACCGGACCAGTAAATTCTTCCGACGGCGGTTGATATTCGCAGTCAATGTCCAAGAGCAGGGCGGGTGCAGCGTTGTCCATGATGATGATCTTGGGTCCGGCTTTCGGAGGTTCAAAGGCTTGGGCCGTGACGCCCGAAAGGATCAATGGGATGACCGCCAACGCCCATCCTACTGCCCACAATTTCGTGTATCTCTGGGTTTTCATCTGAATTTCTCCTTTAAAATGAACGTGTCAGCCTATCAAACCGAATGCCATGCGAAGGCTTTTCACAGTGCCGGCGCCGAAGTCGCCATCTACGGGGCCGCTGTAGAAACCGTTGTCCCGTAGATCCTCTTGCAGGGCCTTCCGGGTCTCGATCTTGAAGGATTGCGATTGGGTGCTGAGCGCCTCAAGCACCTTGTCGCTGCCAAGCCGGAGCGCCCGGTAAAGGTAGGCGGCTGCATCGGCGGGGCCTGCGTCCGCGATGTGGCCATCATCGATGAAACTTGCGACGTTGAACAGGGCTTCTGGTTGGTCAAGGTCGGCGGCCTTGCGGAAAAGCTCAAGCGCGCGGGTCTGGTCCAGCGGCACACCTAGCGAGCCGGTGAAAGTGAAAAAGCCAATTTCATTCACGGCGTCGGGGAAACCCTGAGCAGCAGAGGATTGGTAAAGCTCGAGCGCGCGGACCGGATCGGCAGGGACGCCAATGCCGTTTTCATAGAGGCGCGCCAATTCGAACTCAGCCTCGGCCGAACCGACGGCGACGGCCTTCTGCAACCAGACGGCGGCGGTTTCGGCATCGTAGTCGGACGATTCAGGGAAAAGCCGCATATAGGCCAGCCCAAGCATGGCGCGCGGATCGCCCGCTTCGGCAAGGACGGCGATCTGCTCTTCCTGCTCGGGCTTGATGCGCGACCAGGCTTCGGCCGGATTGGCCGCGTCCAGCGCCCCACGCTCTTCCTCGGTACCAGCAAGATAAAACGGCACGCCCGAGAGGGCGCCATAGGTATGTGGTTCCTGCATGTTGCCGGTTGCGGCCATCACATCGTCGCGCACTTGGCGGAACATCAGGCTAATTTCAAGCCCGGGCTGGCTAAGCTTGTCTGCCAATGCCAGCGCAAACGGGCTGTTGCCGGTGGTGCCATCGAAGGCCACCGCACCATCCTTGGCGGCGAAGGCCACAAGGGTGCCACGATCGGGCGAGGCAGGGGCAAGGCCGGTCGCGAGATCGCGCGCAGTGGCCTGCGGTGCACCTTCGCCTGCACCTGCGCTGCCCTGGGGAACAGAGCGCGCGCCAACCTCAGGCTCTGTTTCAAGCCCGCCAGGGAAGGGGTTGTTTCGGCAGCTGTCCAGGATCACGATCCGCATCTTCCGGGCACGGTCGACGCTGGCAAGGAGATCGTTCATGTCGATTGCCTGCGACAGAAGTTCACTGTTACGGCGGATCAAGGCATCAACGGGGATCAGGAAATTCCGCCCCTCTACTGCCACTCCGTGACCGGCGTAATAGACCAGCGCGAGGTCGGCCACTTCAGAGCGGAACGAGAAGTCTGCCATCGCATCGACAATCTCATCCCGCGGGGCGTCAAGCAGGGTGGTAACTTCAAACCCGATACCGGCCAGCGTTTCACTGATCTTGCGGGCATCGTTGACCGAGTTCTGCAGTTTTGGAACATAAAGATAGTCGCCATTTCCAATGACAAGCGCGATCCGGTCGTCAGCCAAGACCGGCCCGGCAAGCAGGCACATGACGACAAATGCCTTGAAATTTAGGGCGATGCGCAAAGGCAAGCTCATCCCGATCCTCAAGTCGATTCTATCAAATACTTCTGGTCGAATGTTAGCTTCATGACATGGCAGCACGCAAAGGAAAAAGCCCAGGCCCTGCCTCAGCTGCGCAGGGCGGGAAGGCCGATGCCGGTCGCTTCAAACCCTCCGTCTACAGCGATGGTCTGCCCGGTCACGTAAGATGCGCGGGGTGAGCAGAGAAAGTGGATGACTTCGGCAATCTCATCCTCGGATCCATAGCGGTTGAGGGGGATCGCGTCATGGTAGGCGGCGATGATCTCGGGTGAGTGGACGGCCATGGCCAGCTTGGTGCGTACAGGTCCCGGGGCGACGCAATTGGCCCGGATGCCGTATTCGCCAAGTTCTACGGCCTGCTGCAAGGTCAACTGGATGACAGCGGCCTTTGACGTGCCGTAGGCAACCCGAAGCGTTGAGGCGCGCAGGCCGGAAATAGAGGCGATATTGACGATGGCCCCGCGGGATGACCTGAGCGCGGCTGTGGCAGCCTGGGTCACCAGAAACACACCATCAAGGTTCGTCTCCATGACCCGGCGCCAGCGGTCAAAGCTGGTGTCTTCCACTGGGCCGAAATCAGCCACCCCCGCATTGTTCACCACAGCGTCGATGCGGCCGAAGGTGGTTAGGGTCTCGTCTACCAGCCGCAACACCTGATCAGGGATCGATACATCCGCCAGCACCGGATGCGCACCTTGCAAACCGTCGGCGGCGGCGAATAGCGCGTCACCGTCGCGGTCAATCATGGCAACTGTCCAGCCATCCGCCAGAAAGCGGCGGGTGGTGGCCAGCCCGATGCCGCGAGCAGCGCCAGTAACAAGGGCATTTTTCTGGGTCATGCGGGTCCTCCGATCAGGGTGGAGGGTGCCGCGCCGCCCGGCAATGCGCAACGGGAAAGCGGCGGCAGTGCGGGGGCGGTGGGATACACCGCCCCGGACAGATCACTTCGGCAAGAGGACTTGGTCGATCACATGGATCACCCCGTTCGAGGCGATGATGTCGGCTGTTGTCACGCGCGACTTGTTCACCTTGACGCCGTTGCGGCCGTCGATGTGAACGGTCTGGCCTTGCACGGTCGCCACATTCAGGCGCTGTCCGGCAAGCTGGTCCGAGGTCACTGCGCCCGGCACGACGTGATAAGTCAGGATCTTGACCAGCTGGTCTTTGTTCTCGGGCTTGAGCAGGTTTTCGACGGTTCCTGCCGGAAGCGCCTCAAACGCGGCATTGGTTGGTGCAAAGACGGTGAACGGGCCATCGCCCTTCAATGTGTCCACAAGGCCAGCCGCGGTGACCGCGGCAACGAGGGTGGAGAACTGGTCATCCGAAGCGGCGATGTCAACGATATCGGGCTCGGACGTCATGGGAACACAGGCAGAGATCAGGGCAGCGACGGACAGGCCGCCGACCGCGCGAAAGAACGCACGACGTTGCATGGGTTTCATCCTTGATGTGTGGGGTGTCTGTAGTCGGCCGGGCCCGGTACGTGCGGCCCGAAAGGTTGGGGGCGCCAGTGGCGCCCCCCGGATCTGCCTTACATCGGCGGCAGGATCACGCTGTCGATGACGTGGATCACGCCGTTCGAGGCGGCAACGTCCGGAGCCGAAATGACGGCACCGTTCACTTTCGGGCCGCCATCCAGGGTGATGGTCACTTCGGCGCCGTTCACAGTGGCTGCCTTCAGACCTTCGGAGAGGTCGGTCGACATCACTTTGCCGGGCACGACGTGGTAGGTCAGAACAGCAACGAGCTTGTCCTTGTTCTCGGGCTTCAGCAGGTCTTCAACGGTGCCAGCGGGCAGCGCGGCGAAAGCAGCGTCGGTCGGCGCAAAAACGGTGAAAGGGCCTTCGCCCTTCAGCGTCTCAACCAGGCCGGCGGCGGTCAGGGCAGCGGCCAGCGTCGTGAACGAGCCATTGGCGACAGCGGTATCAACGATGTCCATGTCTTGGGCCATTGCGGGCATGGCAAAGGCGGTTGCGGCGGTCAGCGCCAGGAAAGTTCTGCGGATCATTGGTGTCACTCCCGTTTGATCGGTGTGCCGTGATTGGCAGTCGTTATATGGGGAGCATGCGGCAATAGATCAGTCCGACTTTACCGTGAGTGACCCTTGACGGGCACTCGCCGCGCCCTAAGCCAGCGCCACTGCGAACGGCAAGTCAATCCACTGTGAGGAGAGTTCATCAGTCGTGAACGTAACAATGCCATATTGCACCTGCGTATTGCAGCTTTGACGCAGTTTGTTTTGCATTTCATCGACAAACACGCATCTTTGGAGTGCACGCCACAGGAGCCTCGCATGCCCCGACTTGAACAAAACCGTCCACTTGCTTGGTCCGATGTGACGCCGAAGGCACTTTGGCTGACCCGTCGCCAGTGGATCACTGGTGCTGCTGCGCTGGCGGCAACCCCGGCTCTGTCTCAGATCCAGGCTGCGCCCAGCCGATTTTCGACAGACGCCGAGCCGAACAGCTTTGAAGACATTACCGGATACAACAATTTCTACGAATTTGGCACCGGCAAAGAAGATCCTGCTGCTTACGCCGGAGGACTGACAACTGACCCTTGGTCAATCGTGATTGACGGGCTGGTCGACAAGCCTGGCACCTATGACCTTGCTGACGTTATGAAAGACCAGCCGCTTGAGGAACGCATTTACCGTCTGCGCTGCGTCGAAGCGTGGAGCATGGTCGTCCCGTGGATCGGGTTTGAGCTTGCCGGCCTTCTGAACCGCGTCGGCGTGCAGTCCGGCGCAAAATTCGTGGCTTTCGAAACCCTGGTCCGTCCGGAAGAGATGCCCGGCCAGTCCTCTCCCTTCATTGAGTGGCCCTACCGGGAAGGGTTGCGGCTTGATGAGGCGATGCATCCGCTGACGATCCTGGCCACCGGACTTTACGGAGAGCCGATGCCCAATCAGAACGGCGCGCCGATCCGTTTGGTGGTCCCGTGGAAGTATGGGTTCAAAAGCATCAAGAGCATTGTGCGGATCAGTCTGGTGGCCGAGATGCCGCCCACGACCTGGAACATGCTGCAGCCCAGCGAGTATGGCTTCTATGCCAATGTGAACCCCACGGTGGACCATCCACGGTGGAGCCAGGCATCAGAACGTGTGG
>JAAUPC010000002.1:0-22500 GCA_012036325.1 Paracoccaceae bacterium | reverse complement strand
TCTGCCCTTATCGGATTGGGTGGGCTGCCAAGAGGTTCCTGGAAATAGCCCCACATCAGACCGTACCCTAAACCGACACAGGTGGACTGGTAGAGTATACCAAGGCGCTTGAGAGAACCACGTTAAAGGAACTCGGCAAAATGCCTCCGTAAGTTCGCGAGAAGGAGGCCCCATCTGTAGGCAACTATGGGTGGGGGGCACAAACTAGGGGGTGGCGACTGTTTACTTAAAACACAGGGCTGTGCGAAGCCGTAAGGCGACGTATACAGTCTGACGCCTGCCCGGTGCTGGAAGGTTAAAAGGAGGGGTGCAAGCTCTGAATTGAAGCCCCAGTAAACGGCGGCCGTAACTATAACGGTCCTAAGGTAGCGAAATTCCTTGTCGGGTAAGTTCCGACCTGCACGAATGGCGTAACGATCTCCCCGCTGTCTCTAACGTGGACTCAGCGAAATTGAACTGTGTGTCAAGATGCACACTACCCGCGGTTAGACGGAAAGACCCCATGCACCTTTACTCCAGCTTTGCACTGGCATCAGGATTGTGATGTGCAGGATAGGTGGTAGGCATTGAAGCGGGGACGCCAGTCTTCGTGGAGCCTCCCTTGAGATACCACCCTTCGCACTCTTGATGTCTAACCGCGGCCCGTTATCCGGGTCCGGGACCCTGCATGGTGGGGAGTTTGACTGGGGCGGTCGCCTCCCAAACAGTAACGGAGGCGCGCGAAGGTAGGCTCAGACCGGTCGGAAATCGGTCGTTGAGTGCAATGGCAGAAGCCTGCCTGACTGCAAGACTGACAAGTCGAGCAGAGACGAAAGTCGGTCATAGTGATCCGGTGGTCCCAAGTGGGAGGGCCATCGCTCAACGGATAAAAGGTACGCTGGGGATAACAGGCTGATGATGCCCAAGAGTCCATATCGACGGCATCGTTTGGCACCTCGATGTCGGCTCATCTCATCCTGGGGCTGGAGCAGGTCCCAAGGGTATGGCTGTTCGCCATTTAAAGAGGTACGTGAGCTGGGTTTAGAACGTCGTGAGACAGTTCGGTCCCTATCTGCCGTGGGTGTAGGAGACTTGAGAAGAGTTGCCCCTAGTACGAGAGGACCGGGGTGAACGAACCACTGGTGGACCAGTTATCGTGCCAACGGTAGTGCTGGGTAGCTATGTTCGGACAGGATAACCGCTGAAGGCATCTAAGCGGGAAGCCCCCTTCAAAACAAGGTCTCCCTTGAGGGCCGTGGAAGACCACCACGTCGATAGGCCAGAGGTGTAAGCGCAGCAATGCGTTCAGCTGACTGGTACTAATTGCCCGATAGGCTTGATCTGATCCGGTAACAGCAAGGCATTCAGCCTCTGCAGGCAAGGTATTGCGCAAGCAAACCAAGCCAGGATCGTCAAAAGCAACACAGATTTGGAACATTCACTGATGTTTGGGGGAAAACGCACCGCCTAACCCCCAGTCTCTTCTCCGGTTTGGTGGTCATAGCACGAGCAAAACACCCGATCCCATCCCGAACTCGGCCGTTAAGTGCCGTCGCGCCAATGGTACTGCGTCTCAAGACGTGGGAGAGTAGGTCACCGCCAAACCTGAAAAGAGACACCTCCCTCAATACGATACCAAAAAACCCGATCGCAATCTCAGCCCTCGGGAAACGGCGCGGGGTGGAGCAGCCCGGTAGCTCGTCAGGCTCATAACCTGAAGGCCGCAGGTTCAAATCCTGCCCCCGCAACCAAATTTTCACGCATTATCAAACGCTTAAGCGCCGCCCTCCTGGGCGGCGTTTGCGTTTCCAACACCCGTGGAAGCACTGTGGAAGCAAGAGAGAAAGAAGTCCTTCGCAATCAAGCGCATCGCAGGTGTCAACAAGCCCGTGTGAACTAGAAACGGAGCCCAAACAGTCCCCCGTTGTCAGTGGCATCGGTAAGCTTCGCATCTAGGATATGGGAGCGAACATCAAAGCCCCCCTTGAAACCGTCGCGCGGCAGAGCGTCAGAGTTCATCGTAACGATGTACTGAAATCCGGCCGCCTTCGCCCGTTCGGCCCCGAGTTGCAGAGCCTTGGCGACCTGCCTCTCATCCACGCCGTCGAACAAATGACTGTCATGGATCAGAAAGCCAGGTCCGCGACCGTTCCTCAGGCTGATTTCAGTCAGCATAAGGTCAAAGCAGAAGATCTGCATATTGGTGATCCCCTTGCTCCGCTGACCGTCGATATGGACATCGAACTGAGGACGCTCGCGGTTTAGGAAATCGTCAGACTGCCAGCCTTCTCGTAAAGGGACTCCGAAAGAGCCTCAAAGGCCAAGATGGCTTCGCGGATGATGTCGGCCCGCTCGTGGATATCGTCCCGCAGCGCTTTGCTAAGGTTCGCGCGCTCAATATCGAGTTCGGCCTTGGTGCTCTCGATACGTTCGGCGGTTTCGAGCCGTTGGCGAAGTCCCTCGACCTCGGCCTCTGCCCGGCCTGCTTCCTCGCGTAGCGAGACATAGTGTTCCAGAGCGCCGCCGGAATTTAGCACACCCATGATCTGCCGGCGACGCCGGTCACGTTCGGTGGTGCGCTGATCGCGTTCGGCGACGCGGGCCTCTGCCGATGCGATCTCAGCGGCCAAGTGTGCGCGCCGGTTCTCGATGATGCTTCGGTGGAAACGTTCCACCTCGTCGAAGCGCCGACGGACCATGTCGGGCAGAACGACCCCGGCCCCAGCATAGAGCTTTGTCACATCGCCCAGATCGGGTGCATCCTCGTCGGACAAGGAAGCACGAAGTTGTTGTAGTAGATCGCCGTCTATGACGTTCTCGACGTTCATACTGTCGATCTCGCGCGTGATCTCGTTTGCCTCACGCTCCAGGGATTTGTATTCTGGCACGACCTCAAAGCTCTCTAGCTGTTGACGCAGCCTCGTGGCGCGGGCCTCTGCGACCGTCAGTTTCGTCCTGAGGTCAGCCGCTTTTCCGAAAAACCGTCCCAAATCGCCACTGCGGGCAGCCTTGCGGAGTTCCTGCGCGACCTTCTCCTGCGCGCGCAGTTCCTGAAAGCGGCCGGGGATGCTCCAGTCTAGGCCTAGCAGGTAGGAGATCGAGACCTGCTGATCCCACGCCTGCTGCATCCCCGAATGCTGCATCGGTTGCTGGAAGCCGCCGCTGTTCTGACGGCGTACGAAATAAGAAAAGAGCGAGCGGAACGACGGCTGAAAGCGCTCGGCTTCGTTTCCGGCTGAAATCGGTAGGCCGAACCAGAGGTGCCCCAGATTAGCCTTCCAGCTCTCATTCGATAGCTCGTACAGCCCAGACTTGCCTTCGAGCTGCGGCGGGATTGGCCAGCTTCCGAGCGGGCCATTAACAACGATCCGGCTCGGCTTCGCGCCGCTACGCTCAACCGAAATACCTTTTCCGGCGATGTCGACGGCAACGTTGAATGTCCATTCCGTTAGTGCTTCAGATCGGAAAATGCTGTCTTTGCGTGCGTCGGCTCCGAACAAGAAGTGAACCAGTTCGATGAAGCTGGTTTTACCCGCACCATTTCTTGACTGGCGATCGTTTGCACCCTCGCTCTTGTCGGCCAACAGGACGTTCAGCCCAGGCTTGAAGGTCAGGGTCTTGAACGATTTCAGGTCGCTTCCGAACTCGTGAATCATGACTGGGCCCTCCTCACGAGACCGCGGTCGAAATCGACCGCTCCGATCGTGAAGAGCAGGTCGAGCGACAGGATAAACCACTGATAATCGATAGGGGCGTTTGGTGCGTGGAGCGAGCGGCGCCCGCGCATCTCGTCCCACAGCCCTGAGATGGTCATTGGGCGTTTCAGGATGTCAATGACTTCGGCGCCGACTCCGATGAGCGCGCGGTCGGGACGCACATGTTTCGTGGGGAGGATCATGACGCCTCCTTCGAATCGATGATCGGATCTTCGAAGATGTCGCAGCTATCGAAGAAATAGGCGAGTACAGCCAACGCCGCGCCCTGTCGCTTCGGCTCACCGTTGAAGCCAGAATAGTCTTGGAGGTGTTTGAAGATCGTATCGGCCGGGAGACCGAGCGCCTTCAGTTCGGCATAGCGCAGCCGGAAGGCTTCAGCGATGCGCTCACCGACGTCAGGGCGTGGGCTCTTGCGGAAGAATGTGTCGACTAGCCCCGACTTCCTGCGGCCGATGCGCAGTAACAGCGCTGATTCCTCGGACAGGGCGTTCTTCTCCAGTTTTTCCGGGGAAGGAGGCGTCAATGGCGGATCACCTGGATTGGGTTCCTGCCGCTGGAGAGCCTCGATGATGGGCACCAGATCGGACATGACGAGGCGATCCACAATCGCAATCGACGCCGCAAGACCGAAGAGAGCCTGAAGTGCCGACAGATCGAGGTTCATGGCAAGATCAAGCAGTTCAGGTTCCGACCACGTTGCGATCTGTAGCGGCGCATGTGACTTACGAAGAACGTCGAGGCGCTGCACCGCATTCGGCGGAAGGCCACGCCCGTCATTGTGAACGAACACCCACTCCTGCATATTGCCAGCCCAGTGCGTGCGGGCGCCGTGGAAATCCGCATCAATCTTGGCGATGAGATCCGTCTCCTTCATGGCGTCTGGCGCATAACATTGGAATATGGAGCCGGTACTGATCCGTCGACCATCACATTTCAGGTCGCCATAGGGCCCGTAGGGGCGGACTTCCTCGAAATCTGGGCCGAAGGCGTGCCCCGCCAGAAGCGCGAACCAATCCTGAAAGGCTGCGCCCTTCTTTGTATGAAACGCCAGCCTGAAGCGATCGACGTAAATGGAGCGTTGGAGTTCATCCATGGCGCCGCCTCGGCGACGAAGCGCCGCTCTTTTTGCGGGTCGATACCATACCCACGTGGGTGAGATCGCCCAGACTATGAATCCGAAGTGCCGGGAGCTTGGGCAGCTTGACGGTTAGCTCCAGTTCACCACCCACGGCTTCCACATAGCTGCGCAGCGTCGAGAGGTGCATGTCTGTCTGCTTCTCGATCTTCGAGACTGAGGGTTGCGTGATGTTAAGGGCGGCTGCGATTTCCGCTTGGGCTTTGCCCGCCAGTTGACGCAGTTCGCGCAATCCATCGACCTCCGGCATTGGAAGGTCATCGCAAGATCTGCTCACGAGCTGCGTCTCAACAGGGAGGGCCGAGACGACCTTGTCGGGGATCTGGCCCATCCTTCTGTCCCCCACCGGAAAAATCACTTCGCAAGTTGTAAGGGCAGCACGCGCGCAAACCCTGTACTGTTGCCAACTTACCCTCGCATATAGCCCTGAAGCTATGTGCGGGTCAACGGGCTGCTCTTCTGGACAACGCCAATGGAACGGAAAGATCTGACGCCGTTGCGAGGGGACGACGGATCGCCCATCCACAACGTCTAGAGGCTGCATCTTCTGATGCTGAGTATCCCCTTCTTGCTCGTCGCGTCTCTGTATGCGATGGGCTTGAACCCTCATTGGTTCCATGACTCTCTGCGGGTCATTGGCGGCTGTTCTCGGTTTGGTATGTCCGGATGGGCTCTTGTTCATAACTATCCAACGGAAAAACAACGAGAAAACTCCGTTGACAAACCTGCCCCCCCTTGACGCAGATTTCAATCATCGCAGAGGTGCGCCCGGAGAGAGATCTCGCGGGCGCTTTTTCGTTTCTGGCTCCGGGCGGGAACGGGCCACCCATCCTCATATCTCTCGCGCGAACCAGCGGATGCGACCGATGATGCGGATCTCGTCGGCCGTGCGCTCGTAGGCGGGGTAGAGCGAGTTGTCGGAGATAACCCGGACGGCTGGCGGGTCGCTGTTCGGGATGTGCTCGAGGCGCTTGGCCACCAGGCCCATGCCGTCGTCGAGAACGAAAATACCGGGCGGGCTGGGGAACTGGCGCGTCATGTCGACCAGCACGGCGTCGCCGTCCTGCAGCGTTGGGACCATGCTGTCGCCTTCGACATGCATGATCCTGAGCTGTGACGGGCTGGCCTTCAGCTTGTGGCGGATCCACGACTGGCGGAAGTGGTAGGCGCGGCCAGGTGTGTCGCCGTCCTCGGTCACTACGGCACCGCCGCCCATGGCGGGGCGCGGCGTGGCATGCGCGATCGCCACGAAGGTATCTTCGGGGGTCTCGGTGAAGGGGGAGGGGCCCTCGATCTCGCCGATGCCGTGGATCAGCCACTCGCGATCCACCTTCAGCACGCGGGCGACATCGGCCAGCCGGTCGATCCTGGGGCGCGAAGAGCGTCCGCGCAGGATGTCATAGACGAAGGAGCGGTTGACCCCGGCCATCTCCGCGACATGGGCCGGTGCGAGGCCGAGCTGGTCGGAACGGGCCCGCAGACGGTCGGCTAGGGTGTGATGTTCGGTCATCTTTTCCCCAAGGGGCTGTGGATAGAGTTGGATATGACAGGATTGAATTGGGATCGTCAAGCAGCTAGAACAAAAGCCAACCAGATTGCATGGGAATCGGGGGCCGGGATGGAAATCGAGAAGGCGTATTTCACCCTGCCGGAAGTCCTCGCCCGCTGGTCGATTCCCGAGGTCGATCTGGTCTATCTCGCCGAGAACGACCAGCTGCGGCTGTCGGTCCGCATCCTGAACTTACCCATCGAGTTCGGCGACTACGAGGAAACTGACGACGGTCAGCGCTTCTCGATCCCGACAGAGCGGTCCTTGTTCAATGGGCTGCTGGACCTGCACGTTCAGGACGTCTTCCAGCTCTTCCGGCTTGGCGAGGTCAGCATCACCCGGTTCCGGACAGCGAAGGCGGACTATGCCTGCTTCTACGGTACGCGCGAAAGCTTGCGAATCTGCAAGCCAGATCTGGTGCTAAGGCGCGAAGAACGCGATCGTTTCGAGGCAGCGACAGGCTTTGGCGGTGCCTCCGGCCTGAAGTCCGCTGGCGGTTTTTACGCATCAGCCGACTACCAGAGCGTCCGCTGCAATGGCCGGGAGTTCCGGCTCGGTGCGATTCAGGCGCAGGTCGTGCGGATCCTGCATGCGGCGGCCCTGCGGGGCGATCCGTGGCAAAGCGGCAAGGCGGTGCTCTCACAGGCCGGGTCGCGCAGCCTCAAGATGGCTGATGTCTTCAAGTCAAAGAAGGACTGGCCGCTCCTCATCGAGTCGAACGGTCGCGGGGCCTATCGCCTCTCTGGCCTCTGAGTCGGTCGTTCCGCGGCCGCTACCAGATCCCCCCTGTGGGATGCACCGGGGGATGGAGGGGGATGGCGATCCCACCGACATGCGATTCACCCCATGATTGAAACGGTCCGGCTGATCCCCCGACGTATCCCACTCTGATCCCGACGACATCCCCGCATCGCGACGTGCATCTTCCTCCCAACGACACACCGGGAGAGGACGATGCAGACCAGAACCTGCCTGAACCAGACCGAACTCGCCGCACGCTGGAGCATCTCGGCGCGCACCCTTGAACGCTGGCGTTGGACCGGCGAGGGCCCGGCCTTCCTGAAGATCGGCGGCCGCGTGGTCTACCGGCTCGAGGATGTGCTGGCCTATGAGCAGGCCCGCCAGCGGCGCAGCACTGCGGATCGGGGTGCGGCATGATGGCTCGGCATTCCATCCTCCGCGCCACAGGCGTCGTGTCGATCTTTGGCGCGGCCGGACCTGCGCTTGACGAGGTCGGGCTTTCGGCCTGGATTGCGCAGGCTGCACCCGGCGAGACGCTCGTCTACCACCGCGGTTTTCTCGCAGTCGATGCGACCTCCGTCGTCTCGAAGCTGCCCTCTGAACAGCAGCGCGCCCTTCGCCTGGCGGCATCGGCCGCGCTGCGCGCCGCCGAACAGGGCCTTGTCCACCTCGTGCAGGCCCGGATCGGCCCCGACCAGTTCGCCTACATCGCCATCGCCCGGGCTCGGCCGCGCCACGCCGGTCCTGCCCTGTCCATGCGCCTTCTCGAGGCCGCCTGACCCCATCCCCCACCACGGAGACCCCCATGACGTTCCCCCAGAACACCCCCAGCATCGATCAACTGATCAACCTGCCCGCAGTCGAGATCGCCCAGCTTCCCGTCGAGCTTCTGGCCGCCCTGCAGCGCGAGATCGACGCCGCGGCCAAGCAGATGAAGGCCGTCACCGCGCGCTTTTCCACCGCGCTCGAGGTCCGCTACGCCGCCCGAGCTGCCGAGGCACGCCACCTGCTGGCCAAGGACACCGGCACCGTCCGCTTTGTCGATGGTGATTTCGCCGTGGTCGCCGACCTGCCTAAGCGCGTCGAATGGGACCAGGCCAAGCTCGCGGCGATGGTCGAGCGCATCCGCGCCGCAGGCGAAGATCCGGCGGAATACGTCGAGATCAGCTTCAAGGTGCCCGAGCGCGCCTATGCCGCCTGGCCTGAGGCGATCCGCCAGGGCTTCGAGCCCGCCCGCACCGTCAAGACCGGCACGCTGAAAGTCGACCTCCTCCCGCAGGAGGATCGCGCGTGAGCCTGCCCATCATCACCGCCGACCAACGGCTGGCCGAGCCGCGCGGCATCAAGGGTTGCATCTTCGGCAAGTCCGGCATCGGCAAGACCAGCCTGCTTTGGACGCTCGACCCGGCCCGCACGCTGTTCATCGACCTCGAGGCGGGCGATCTGGCCATCGAGGGCTGGCCGGGTGACAGCATCCGGCCGCGCACATGGGCGGAGTGTCGGGATTTCGCAGTGTTCATCGGCGGGCCGAACCCGGCCCTGCGTGATGAACAGCCCTACAGCCCTGCGCATCATGCCGCAGTCTGCCAGAAGTTCGGCGATCCCGCAGCGCTCGACCGCTTTGAGACGATCTTCGTCGACTCGATCACCGTAGCCGGGCGGCTATGCTTTCAATGGTGCAAGGGCCAGCCCGAGGCGCTGTCGGAAAAGACCGGCAAACCGGATGTGCGCGGTGCTTACGGGCTGCACGGTCGCGAGATGATCGCCTGGCTCACGCATCTGCAGCACACGCGGGGCCGCAACGTCTGGTTTGTGGGCATCCTCGACGAGAAGTTCGACGACTTCAATCGCAAGGTCTTCCAGCCGCAGATCGACGGATCGAAGACCGGCTTGGAGCTGCCGGGGATCGTCGACGAGGTGATCACCATGGCCGAGTTGAAGGCCGATAGCGGCGATCCCTACCGCGCCTTCGTCTGCCACACCATCAACCCTTGGGGCTTCCCGGCCAAGGATCGTTCCGGTCGCCTTGGCCCGGTGGAGGAGCCGCATCTCGGCCGTCTGATGGACAAGATCCGTGCACCCGGCACGCTCGCGCCAAGGCGCCTGACCTTTACGCCGCCCGCTGAGGGCGAGGCCGATCACCCCCATCCGCAATCCTGATCCGCAAAGGAGACACCCCCATGGGTTCCTGGAACGACTTCAACGACGCCCAGTCCAACACCAACCTCATCCCCAAGGGCACACTGGCCAAGGTGCGCCTGACAATCCGCCCCGGCGGTTTCGACGACGCGTCGCAGGGCTGGACCGGGGGCTATGCCACCCGCGGCTCGACCGGCGCGGTGTACCTCAACGGCGAGTTCACGGTGACCGAGGGCCAGTACGCCCGGCGCAAGATCTTCACGCTGATCGGGCTCTACAGCCCGAAAGGGCCCGATTGGGCCAACATGGGCCGCAGCATGATCCGCGGCATGCTGAACTCGGCGCGGGGGATCTCCGACAAGGACCAGTCCCCGCAGGCGCAGGCGGCGCGCCGGATCAACGGGCTCGGGGATCTGGACGGGATCGAATTCCTCGCCCGGATCGATGTCGGCACCGATGCCAGCGGCGACGACAAGAACGAGATCCGCAGCGCGGTGACGCCGGACCATCGGGATTACGCCCAACATATGGGCTTGTCCGCACAGCCCGGCTACCACTCGCCCGCGCAAACCGCGCCGCAGCAGCCGGTTCAGCAGCAGCCCGCGTCGCCCGTACCGGGTCGTCCCTCCTGGGCGCAGTGAGGGCAGGGTCCATGCGCCTTCGCCCCCGTCAGAGCCTGTTCGTGGAGCGCAGCCTCGCTGCGCTCTGCGATCACGGCAACACCCTCAGCATCGCCTTGACGGGTTTCGGCAAGACCATCGCCCTGTCGGCGGTTGTCGCGAAGTCCCTCGAGGGCCGTGATGCCAAGGCCTGCATCCTGGCCCATCGCGACGAGTTGACCGCGCAGAACCGGGCGAAGTTCGGCCGGGTCGCGCCTGATATCACCACCTCCGTCATCGATGCCGAGGCCAAGAGCTGGGCCGGGCGTGCGACCTTCGCCATGGTGCCGACCCTCTCGCGACCCGCAAATCTGGCGGCGATGCCCGCGCTCGACCTTCTGGTCATCGACGAGGCGCATCACGCGGTGGCCGACAGCTATCGCCGGATCATCGATCATGTCCGGGGGGCCAATCCTGCCTGCCGGATCTTCGGCGTCACCGCCACGCCCAACCGGGGAGACCGCAAGGGTCTGCGCGAGATTTTCGACAATGTCGGCGACCAGGTCCGGTTGGGCGAGTTGATCGCCTCCGGCCATCTTGTCCCACCCCGCACATACGTCATCGACGTCGGTGTGCAGGACCAGCTGCGCGCCGTGCGCAAGAGCGCCGCGGACTACGACATGACCGAGGTTGCGCAGATCATGAACCGCGCGCCGGTCACCGACGAAGTGATCCGGCACTGGCAGGAGAAGGCCAGTGAGCGGCCGTCTGTGGTCTTCTGCTCCACGGTCGCCCATGCCGAAAACGTCGCTGCCGCCTTCAACGACGCAGGCGTTTCGGCGGCCGTCATCCATGGCGATCTCGATGCTGCCACGCGCCGCCGCATCCTCGCCGCCTACGCCTCGGGCGAAATTCGCGTCATCGTCAATGTGGCCGTTCTGACCGAGGGCTGGGACCATCCGCCTACCTCCTGCGTCGTGCTGCTGCGGCCGAGCTCCTACAAGTCCACCATGATCCAGATGGTCGGGCGGGGCCTGCGCACGGTCGACCCCGAGGAACACCCCGGTGTCGTCAAGACCGACTGCATTGTGCTTGATTTCGGGACGTCGAGCCTGATCCACGGCACGCTGGAACAGGATGTCGATCTCGACGGCAAGACCGAGACAGGTGAGGCGCCGACGAAGACCTGTCCGGCCTGCGAGGCGGAAATCCCGCTGGCGGCCATGGAATGCCCGCTCTGCGGGGAGGTGTTTGCGCGCGACGTCGAAGAGCCAGGCGAAGGCCAGGATGCCATTCCGCTCTCGGGTTTCATCATGTCCGAGATCGACCTTCTGAAGCGGTCGAGCTTCGCATGGGTCGATCTCTTCGGCGATGACGCCGCGCTGATGGCCAACGGCTTCAATGCCTGGGGCGGGATCTTCTTCCTCGAGGGCCGCTGGCACGCGGTGGGCGGTGCGAAGGGCGCGCGCCCCGGCTCTTGGGCGTGGGCGAGCGGACGGTCTGCCTCGCGCAGGCCGATGACTGGCTGAACGAATACGAGACCGACGAGAGCGCCTTCAAATCGAAGGGTTGGCTGAAGCAGGCTGCGACGGAAAAGCAGCTGCAATATCTGCCGCCCGAGTTCCGGCAGGACTATGGCCTGACTCGCTATCGCGCTTCGGCGCTTATGACCTTCGGCTTCAACAAGCGCGAAATCCGCCAGCTCGTTGGCCGTGCCAGCCCGGGTATCGGGAGGGCAGCGTGACCCATGCCGCGCATATTGCACCCCCTCGCGCACCGGCCCGCCATTGGCACCCGCGCCTGCAACCTTGCGCCGTCTGCCTTCGCCCCTCGCAAGGCTTCGGCTTCTTCAACCCCGCCAAACCACGCCCCCGCAAGCATCTCTGGTTCTGCTCGATGCCCTGCCAGGCATGGTTCGCGGCCCGCCATCGCAAAGGACTGACCATGCAGGGAATGACCGAGGAAGAGCGCGCGGCCATAGCGCTGGTGATGAAGCGTCTGGGCCAGATGATGGACCAGATCGGCTGGGACAAGCGGCTTCGCGATCTCACGGCGGCCGAGGTCACCGCTCTGATCGAGGAGGTGCTGGAGGGCTATGGCGCCGAGATGTCGCGCATCGCCGCCACAGCGGAGGTGCCGTTCTGATGCTGGACTACAATCACCGCCCCGGCCTTGCCGAACGCGTCAATGCAGCCATCGATGCCGCACTGATCGCCGAGCGCGAGGCCACGCCGCCCCGAACCTATCTCGGCGCATCCCGGCTGGGCCATGCCTGCGAACGCGCCCTGCAGTTCGAATTCGCGGGCGCGCCCAAAGACGACGGTGCGGATTTCGGCGGTCAGACGCTGCGGATCTTCGAGATCGGCCACCAGCTCGAGGATCTCGCAATCCGCTGGCTGCGCGCGGCCGGGATCGACCTCTATACCCGCAAGGGCAATCGCCCCGATGGCGAACAGTTCGGCTTTTCCGTCGCGGGGGGGCGCATCCGGGGCCATGTCGACGGGATCATCGCCGCGGCACCTGCGCCGCTAGGCATCGGCGTTCCAACGCTCTGGGAATGCAAGACCATGAACGCCAAGAACTGGCGGGCCTGCGTCAAGGACGGGGTCGCCGTCGCCAAGCCAGTCTATGGCGCGCAGATCGCGCTCTACCAGGCCTACATGGAAGGGACGATCCCCAGCATCTCGGCCCATCCGGCGCTGTTCACGGCGATCAACAAGGACACGGCCGAACTGCACCACGAGCTTGTGCCCTTCGACGCAGGGCTCGCGCAGCGCATGTCGGACCGGGGCGTCCGTATCCTGCAGGCGACCGATGCGGGCGAGCCTGCTGCCCCGCCATCGCCACCAATCGTGACTTCTTCGAATGCCGCTTCTGCCCATGGGCCGCGCGTTGCTGGGGGCTTCCTAGGTGAGTGACGACAAGATCATCCACTTCAGCCCGTGGCAGGATTTCAACGACGCCCCGGCGGTCGAAGATCCGTTTGGCGTGGAGCCTGACCCGGTCCAGATCGCGACATTCCTCGAAGTCGTGTTCGGCTGGTGCGAAGGCCAGATTCCGGTCCGGGGCTTTGTCGACATGGGGCAGGGCAAGGAGGGCCGGCCGCACAACGTCTGGATCGACGCTGACGCCACAGCACCGGGAAAGCTTGCGACATTTGCCAACTGGGCCTGGCGCGAAGGGGCCGCCGTCTATGTGATCCCCGGCACAGTCGCCGGGGCAGGGCAGGCCAAAGCTGCTGAAGTGCTGCAAATGCAGGCTCTGGTCGTCGATCTCGACGCGGGCGACATCCCTGCCAAGCTCGCCCATCTGCTGCGCCATCTGGGTCAACCCACCCTGATCATCGAAAGCGGCGGGCGGACGTCTGAAGGTGCCAGCAAGCTCCATGTCTGGTGGAAGATGACCGAACCCGCCGAGGGGGCGGCGCTGGCCAGTCTTTGCCGCCTGCGGGGCGAGATTGCCCTGAAGGTCGGCGGCGACACGCATTTTCGGTCTGCACACCAGCCGATCAGGGTGGCAGGCACAGTCTATCACAAGCATGGCAACCAGCGGCTTGTGCAAATCCGCGAGCACCACTCCGTCGAGGTCGATCTCGACGAGTTCGCGGAGCGCGTGGCCGAAATGCCGCCCTTGCCGGGGGCCGGGATGGTCGCCAGCGGAAGTGTCACCCCGGACAAGCCCCGCCTCGAAGACGTGCTGGTGACCCCGGTCCGCGAGGGCGGCCAGGACGACTGGTCCCGTTTTGAGGGGGCATCGGCCGCAATCGGCCACTTCATCCGCATGGTCCACGAAGGCCGGATCTCGAAGGACGAGGGTTGGCAGGCGATCTGCGGCTACAACGCCGCGATGTTGCGACCCTCCTGGCCGATCGAGCGCCTTCAGCGCGAATCCGAGCGGCTCTGGGATCTGCATGTGCAGAAGAACGGCCCGCCGCTGGTCCGCCTCGACAGCGCAGCGCCTGCGCCCAGTGAAATGCCCACCTTCACGCTCGGCGCGCTGCTGGATGATACCAGCCCGATGCCCGAGGACATCATCGCGCCCCGCGTGCTGACGCCGGGCGGGTTGCTGGTGCTGGGCGGTGCGCCGAAGGTCGGCAAGAGCGATCTGACGATCAGCTGGCTTGTCCACATGGCCGCCGGTCAGCCGTTCCTTGGCTTTACCCCGCCACGCCCGCTGCGCGTGTTCTACCTTCAGGCCGAGATCCAGTATCACTACCTGCGCGAGCGGCTGGGGCAAATCGCGCTGCCCGCCAGGGTTCTGGCCGCCGCGCGCGACACCTTCGTGGCAACGCCGAAGCTGAAGCTGCTGCTCGACACCGAGGGCAGCATCCGGGTGGCGCGCTCCATCCAGGCGGCCTTTCCGGATGTGGGCCCGGACATCATCTGCATCGACCCGATCCGCAACCTCTTCGACGGCGGTCCGGCCAATTCACACGGGGGCAGCGGCGGCGAAAACGACAACACCGCCATGATGTTCTTCCTCAAGGACCGGGTCGAGGTGCTGCGCGATTACATCAACCCCACCTGCGGGGTGATCCTGGTCCACCACACGCGAAAGCTGTCGAAGCAGCAGCTGAAGGATGACCCTTTTCTCGCCCTGTCGGGGGCCAGCGCGCTCAGGGGCTTCTACACCTCCGGCCTGATCCTGCACCGGCCGGATGAGGACGCCCCGGAGCGCAAGCTCGAAATCGAGCTCAGGAATGGCCCCGCGCTGCCCTCGAAGCTGATCGACAAGGTTGGCGGCCAGTGGGTCGAGATCAACCCGATGAACGAGCGCCTGGTGCGCGCCGAGGTTGGCGCGAAATACGACGCCGAGCGCGTCCGCAAGCAGGAGGTGATCCTGTCCATCCTGCTCGAGGAGGCGGCCGAGGGGCGGCTCTACACGGTCAACCAGTTCGCCGAGGTCTTCGAGAACAAGGGCGGTCTGGGCGGCAAGGATGCCATCCGCGACCGGATCGCCGTGCAGGCCACCAAGGGCACCATAAAGTTCGTCCGCAACGCGGCGCCTTATGGCCTTGGGCCCTCACGCTCGCGCTTCGGCTACCTCTGCGTCGAGGGGATGGTCATGCCCACTGGCGGCGAGGAGGTCGATCCGGAGACCGGCGAAGTCAGCCCCGCACGCGTTGCGGTGCTGCCCACCCATTACAAGTCGCCCCAGACCGGCGCGCTTCTCGAGGTCGAAAACCCGCATGTCTGGGTCTATCCGGAGGGGGAACGGCCATGATCACCCCCGATACCTGCTTTGCGCTGAATTGCGCAGAGGCCAGTTTGAACCAGATTGGCCATCTCACTGAAACTGCCTCGCCATCCCCACGCAGGACTACGCAGGGGCCAGTTGTGACCAGTTTCCGCCCGCTTCCGAAACTGCCCCCGCAGGATTGCGAGGATGCCGCAAAGGCTACGCTGCAACCAGTTTCGGCAGGACCGACCGAAAACGACCTCCCGGAACTGGAATTCCCGTTTCCTGTCAGTGTCTTGATGCGTGTTCGAAGTTTCGGGGGTGAAACCACCCCCTACGGGGGTGGGGGGAGAACGCCGCAGGCGGGTTCTCCCACGCCCTCCCCCAGGGGTTTCGCGCGCGTGGCCTGTCGCGGGTCCGATCACCCGATCCGACAACAGCAGTTCGCATCTTCCGCAGCATTCACCCGATGTCACCTTCCAACGAGCAGCCAACCAGAAGAGGAGACCACCCATGGCTGACCTGTCCTTCGCCACTCTACCCCATGTGGCCATCCCCGATCTGCCCAACGCCGTCAGGTCAGGCCGCACCCTGTTGGCCCTCGACCTTGGCACCACGACAGGATGGGCGCTGCATGGCCTTGATGGGCTGATCACCAGCGGCACCGTGTCCTTCCGTCCCGGCCGCTTCGATGGTGGTGGCATGCGCTATCTGCGGTTCACCAACTGGCTGGGCGAGTTGGACCGTCTCTCGGGACCCATCGCGTCCATCTGGTTCGAAGAGGTCCGGCGTCATGTTGGCACCGACGCTGCCCATGTCTATGGCGGGCTGATGGCCACGCTGACTGCCTGGGCCGAATTGCGGGGTGTGCCCTACGAGGGGGTGCCAGTCGGCACCATCAAGCGCCACGCCACCGGCAAGGGCAATGCCGACAAGGCGGCGATGATTGCCGCAGCCCGGGCGAGGGGGTTCAGCCCGGCCGATGACAATGAGGCGGATGCCATCGCGATCCTGTTCTGGGCGCTCGAGACCAAGGGAGGCCTGCAATGACCGGGATGCGTTTTGCGCCGAAAGGCTATGGCGGCCGCCGTCGGAACCCCGATGAGGTCAAACGCGATGGCTGGCACGAACAGCGCGTTCTGGCCGTCGCCCTCGACGATCACCGCTTGACCTGGCCCGAGCGGGAACTGGTGCGCCAGTTGGGCGAGAAGCTGTACGGCCCGGCTGCGACCGGGCGGGAGGTGCAGCGATGACTGTCTGGACCCCAGCGCTGTCGAGGAACGCCTGGCCGAAGCCGCCTTCGTCCTGAAGCGTCTGCCCGAGCCTCGCAGGCAGGGTTACTTTAGCACCTGGCCTGCGGTCCTGCACAGCTTTGGCGACAAGGTCGGGCAGGAACCCAAACCGATGCGCGTGCTTCCCTCGCCGCAGGCGATCAGCCGTATGGAAGAAACGCTGAACTGGACTGCATGCCTCGAGCCGGTGGACGGCCGCATCGTCTGGATGAAAGCCCATGGGGAGCGGTGGAAGGAGATCTGCTGGTCTGCGGGGCTGCACCGGTCGGCCGCGCATCAGCACTGGCAATTTGGCCTCGCGGTGATCGCCCTCACTCTCAACAAGCGGCGGTTCAACCGCAACCTGTCGAAGCAGCGCGTGATCGAACTGGCCGGTGGCGCGTAACCCTTCGTTCCAGATAGAAAATTGTCCGCCGGACAGTTTTCGAAGGGACAGAACGCCCTCTCCCGGGCTAGAAAGTTGATATGCTCGGGAGAGGAGCGCGCGGGGCAGGGGGCCACTGGCTTCCGGTATCCAGCGAGAGTCCGTTCGGGGTCCAGCACCGGCGAGTTGGCGGTTCCTTCCGGGCGATATTCGTATGCTGGCGGGCGAAGTGCGGCACATCGCTAGCGACAGGGCCGGATTTTTGGGAATCCACCCGGAAGCCAGCGCCGACTAGACCCGCCTGAAACACTGCAAATTCAAACCCTTGATGCTGGACACCCCTGGTGGCCGCTGGACCCCGCTTGGAGTCCAGTCTGGACCCCGGAGTCCGAAAGCCGGGGGTATCCACCTTGATCCGAGGAATGCCCCCCCGATGACGCTGAGCTTTGCCCCGGATCGGATCGCGATGTGGCCGCTGGCGAAACTCCAGCCCTACGCCCGCAATGCGAAGGCGCATGGCGCGGATCAGGTCGCCAAGATCGCGGCTAGCATGGCCGAGTTCGGCTGGACCGTCCCATGCCTCGTGGCCGAGGATGGCGAACTGATCGCTGGCCACGGCCGGGTGCTTGCAGCCACGCAGTTGGGGTTGACCGAAGCGCCAGTGATCGTGCTGGGCCACCTGACCGAGGCGCAGCGCCGGGCGTATCGGATCGCGGACAACAAGCTGACCGAACTCGGCACGTGGGACGAGGCGCTTTTGTCGGCAGAACTGAACGACCTGCTGGCCGAGGATTTCGACCTGTCGCTGGTCGGCTTCTCCGACGGCGAGTTGGACAAGCTGCTGGCGTTCGTGCCGGAGGGGGACGGTGAAGAAGGTGGCGCCGGGGGCTCTGTGCCGCCGGTGACCATCCCTGAACCGCCGCGCAATCCGGCCTCGCGCACCGGCGATCTGTGGATCCTCGGCGACCACCGGCTGCTCTGCGGCGACAGCACCAGCGCTGCCGATGTGCGCCGCCTGATGAATGGCGAACGGGCGATCCTGTTCGCGACCGATCCGCCGTATCTCGTCGACTATGACGGTTCGAACCATCCGACCCGCAACAAGGACTGGTCGGCGTCCTACGGCACGACGTGGGATGACAGTTCGCAGGGGGCCGAGCTCTACGACGGCTTCATCGCGGCCGCCGTCGCGGAAGCCATCGCCGAGAATGCCGCCTGGTATTGCTGGCACGCCTCGCGTCGCCAGGCGATGCTGGAAGCCTGCTGGGAAAAGGCCGGTGCCTTCGTGCACCAACAGATCATCTGGGTGAAGGACCGCGGGGTTCTGACCCGATCGCACTACCTCTGGAAGCACGAGCCCTGCTTCATGGGCTGGCGCCGCCCGAACCGCCCGCCGAAGGTCGCCGAGCAGACGCTGCCCTCGACTTGGGAGATGCCGTCCTTCGCCAAGGACGACCGGCCGGACCACCCGACGCCGAAACCGCTCGACGCCTTCGGGATCCCGATCAGCCAGCATGTGGCGCGGGGTGGCCTCTGTTACGAGCCGTTCTCGGGGTCCGGGTCGCAGATCATGGCGGGTGAAGCCAACGGTCGCCGCGTCTTCGCGATGGAAATCAGCCCGGCCTACGTCGATGTCGCCGTGGAGCGTTGGCAGGCCGACACTGGGTTCGAGGCAATTCTCAACGGTGACGGCCGGACCTTCGCGCAGGTGAGGACCGAGCGGCTGGGGGATGCCCCGGCCGCGCCTGAAACCCAACCCGAAGCCGCCGCGTGACATGCATGACCTGGCTCTACCTTCCTCCGGATGCGGTTCCGGAACCGGAGACGCATGCCTCTTCGGCCTGTCCCTCTGCTCCGGTGCGGGCGGGCTCGATCTCGGGCTTGCCATCGCCATCCCCGGATATCGTGCTGTGGGCCATGTCGAACGGGAAACCTTCGCCGCAGCCACTCTCGTGGCGCGGATGGAAGACGCGTCCTTGGATCAGGCTGTTGTCTGGGACGACGTTGGAACCTTCGACGGCCGCCCTTGGCGCGGCGCGGTGGACATCGTCACTGCAGGCTATCCGTGCCAGCCGTTCTCCGTCGCGGGCAAACGCCGGGGCGCCGACGACCCACGCCATCTCTGGCCGCATGTCGCCCGCATCATCGACGAAGTCGAGCCGCCCTTCGTGTTCCTCGAGAATGTCGCCCATCATCTCCGCCTCGGCTTCCCCGAAGTCGCCGGAGGACTGGTCGGCATGGGCTACCGCCTTGCGGCAGGCCTCTTCACGGCGGCGGAAGTCGGCGCGCCCCACAAGCGCGAGCGGCTGTTCATCCTCGCCATCCGCGAGGGAGACGAACTGGCCGACCCCGCGCGCCTGCTCCTGCACCCGGTCGAGTGGCGGGAACCGGACGGAATTGCTGCGCCTCTGGCCGACGCCGAGGGCCAGCGCCAACGAGAACCGGCAGACGAAACCGACGCCGTCGCAGGAAGCGGGCCAGCATGGGATGAACCTCGCGACAACGGCCGCGCTCTGGCCGACGCCGCAGACCGACAATTTCCGCAGCCGGGGTGGCGAGCGGAAGGACGAAAAGGGTCTGGACCGGATGGCGCGGGACTGGCCGACGCCGATGGCGAACGACGGCTGCAAGCCGAGCGCGGGCAACCGGCGGTCGGCCGATCTGACCCATGCGGCGGGGATGTGGATGACGCCGACAGCGCGCGACCACAAGGATGGCGCGACGACACTGGCGAACACGCCGGTGAACGGCCTGCTTGACCGCCAGGTCCTGGTGTCGTCGATGGCTGGGAGCGATACCTCCGATGCGCGCCGGACCTTGAACCCGCTGTTCGTCGAGGCGCTGATGGGCTGGCCCACCGGGTGGACCGGCTTCGCCTCTGTGGCAACGGCGTGGTCCCCTTGGTTGCGGCGCATGCGCTGCGAACTCTCGCGGCTGAATTGCTGGCCGATGGATGAGGTGGCGGCATGAAGCAGTCGCGCCTCATGTCGCTGGTCGAGTCGATCGCCAATGTAATCGTCGGCTACGGCGTCGCGGTGGCAACGCAGATCCTGATCTTCCCGGTCTTCGGGCTGCACACGACGCTGGCTCAGAACCTGAAGATGGGCGCGGTGTTCACAATCGTCTCGCTCGGCCGCAGCTACGCCTTGCGGCGGTTGTTCGAACGATGGCGTTGCCTCTGACCCCGCTGGCGGTGCCGGGCGACGAATGCTAGCTTTGGAGCATGTCCGACTGGCAACACATCGAGATCAACAACCACGGGTCCATCGTCGTCCTGCGTCCGATCTCGGACGAGGGTCGGCAATGGTTCGAGGACAATGTCGGCGAACCTGAACCGGGCGGCATCTATACTTGTGAGCCCCGCATGGCGCAGGACATCCTGCAGGCTGCCGCGCGCGATCTACTATCGATGCAGTAAGAAATCTTCGCACCGAGCGAAGTGGCTTCATTAAATCGATTGCATTCAGGGTTGCCAGTCGCTCCGGCGGCCGTGGCGGACATGCAGAACCCGCACCGCACCGTCGATGACGGCATAGTAGATCCTCCATCGCGTCGCCTTTCCATAGAGCGCGCGACGGACGGCCAAATCGAATTCACGCGACTCCGGGGCAATCGGATGAGCTTCAGGCATTGTGCCAAGGGCGAGAATGGTGTCGCGGATGCCCGCCAGCCATTCATCCGCCGCCCTCGGGTTGCGATCGCGCAGGTAAGTCCATGACGCTGTCAGATCATCCGCCGCGTTCGGCGTGATGATCACCGGGAGAGGGGAAGTCATTTCGTCTGGGCAAGGCCGTCGAAGAACGTGCCCGCATCGGTGCCTTCACCCGCACGGGCCTGCGTCAGACCCTTGCGGATCCCCGCGACGGTTTCGGCATAGTCGAGCTGGTCCTGCATTTCTTGCCACGCGGCGGCATCCATCACGACGACGGAAGGCTTGCCGTTCACGGTCAGGATCTGCGGCCGACCTGTCTCCTTGATCTGCGCGATCAGACGCGCCGAATCCCGCTTGAACTCGGTCAGCGGGCTGATGTCCTTGGTGATGTTCATGGCTGGCCTCCCGACGCGCATCGAATTAGGTGCGAATATAGCGCCTTTTTCGATGCGCGTCGAGGGTTGCGGTACCTACTTCAGGGTGTAGACCCGACCGCGTGCTTCGACCTTCTCAGAGGTCACCTCGAGCCCGAGCTTCTTCTTCAGGGGGCCCGCCATTGCCCCTCGGACCGTGTGGGCCGCCCACTCGAGCGCGGTGGCGATCTCCTCGATGGTGGCGCCGCCCGGCGCGCGCAACATTTCGATCAGGGCTTCCTGCTTGGTGCCTTTCCGGCGCTGGACCGGTGCGGTGGCGACTTCGGCTGGTGTTGTGGTGGCCTCGGGCTCTGTGATCCCGAGCGTGTTCTGTGCCAGCGGCGTCGCGCGAAGGGTGATCGGGCCGCGCTCCTCGTCGTGCCGCCAGACGGTGTTGAGGTCGCTGGCGGGGATTTCCTCGATCAGCCCGAGCTTTAGGAGGCTCTTGCAGACATTGCCGACGGCGCCGCCCTTCAGTTTGGCGGTGACGGGAAAGACTGCGCCATCGTCGCGCGCGCAGGCCGCCGAAAGGATGACGGTTTGGGTATCAGTCAGCTGGATCTGAGGCATGGGGTCGTCTCCGTTCTCGGGGCCGCGACCTTCGCAACCCTTCTACGACCCAAAGCCGCGCTGGGCGCGCGGCGGGGTTCTGGCGTCGCGGGTGGTCAGATGGCGTGTTCGCCTTCCTTGAAGGCGCTGTCGGTGATCTCGCGCAGATTTGCGCGGTAGTGGTTCAGGGTGCCGACGTGCCCCCAATGGATTTCGTCGGGGCTGGTCTCGAAGTGGTCGGCGCTGAGGGTGGCGAGGCGTTCCAGCATCGCGTCGATCTCGATCTTGGCGGCGAGGAAGGCGTCGAGGGCTTTGGTGTTGTCCTGTGCGCGGCGGGTCATTTTGGTGGCTCCCAAGTGAGTTGCATCGTCCAGCTGAAAGGATGTTCGCTCTGTCCGGGATGCTTATCAACGAGATAAGCGCATGATCTTGAATGATAATCGGAGCCGCCAATGCAGGGTATGAGCGAGCGCCAGTACGCCGCGCATGTCGGCCTGTCGCGGGGCGCGATCCAGAAGGCAAAGACGGCCGAGCGGTTGGTTCTGTTCGCGGATGGCAGCATTGATGCCGGGGCCAGCGATCTGCGCCGAGCAGAAACGACCGACCCGTCGAAGGTGAGGGGCGACCGTGGCGCCAGTGGCGCCGCGTAAGCCGCCGAGACGGCGACCGGCTGTTCACCTTCACCCGGCTCGATCCCTTCCCCGGCACCCACATCCAGGCAGAGGGGGAGACGGCGGACGGTCTGGCAGTGCGCGTCTCCGTCGGCCCCGAGTTCGGCACGCCGCCACCTTGGTTCGCAAACGACTCGTTGGTGGCCTATCACCGTTTGCGCTCTCGACTCCTGGTTCATTCCAACGACGTCGAAGCACTCCGGAACCTCGCGATGTTGTCGCGGATGCTGGGTCGGCTCGAGGAGGCGCAGTTCTGCCTCGAGCGATTGACCGCGATGGTTCCCAGCACCATACCAGCAACGCCAGCCCCAACGCCACTACCGCCCGCGCGGTGGCGGACAACCGCGATCTGTCGCAGCGGGTGAGGTTCATGACCAACGACGAGGTCGGCGTCCTCATAGACAATGTCGGCGGGAACCTCCCGGGCAACGATCTTTTCGAAAATGGTTCGGCTCATACGAATGTGTTGCGGTGGACTGTACCTGGCGGCAACGGCAGCTCAAATCGGAAATCACCGACTGCC
>JAAUPC010000081.1 GCA_012036325.1 Paracoccaceae bacterium | reverse complement strand
AATGATCATGGCCCGCATCGCCCGCCCGCTCACTATTTCCCCGAAACTGGTCGAGCCAACCGTGTTGGCCAAGCGTCCGGAGTCTGTCATGAAGTCGCGTCTGGTCTCACCGCGTATCCGCAATGGCTTGTTCGCGCTTGGCACGGCGGTGCTGGCCCTGTCGGCCGGCACAATTTTGCAGCCTGCAACGGCTGAAACGGTCAGCGGCATTGTCAAATTGAACAAATCAGGCTCGTCACAGCGTCTGATGCTGGGGCTCAACAAATCGATTGTGGTTGACCTGCCGGAAGACGCCTATGATATTCTGGTGGCCAATCCGGCGGTGGCCGATGCCGTCACCCGCACCTCGCGCCGCATCTATCTGTTCGGCAAGCAGGTTGGCGAAACCAATATTTTTGTGTTCGGTGCCGATGGCAAGCAGATCCTGTCGCTTGATCTGGCGATTGAACGCGACGTGGCCGGCCTTGAGGCCTATCTCGAAAAATATATCAACGGTTCGGACATCAAGGTCGAACTGATCAATGACAACGTGGTGCTGACCGGCACGGTGCAGACCCCGCTCGATTCGTCCCGCGCGGCCCAGTTGGCTGAAATCTTTGTCACCGGCGGTGAGGCGACAACCGGCAATTTCACCTCGACTGCAGGTGGCGGCGCGCAAGGCGGCGATGTCGCAATCGACAACCCCGACAATGCCCGCCGCACTTCCAAAATCGTCAACCTGCTGTCCATCATCGGTGAAGATCAGGTGACGTTGAAAGTCACGGTCGCCGAAGTGCAGCGCTCGGTGATGAAGCAGTTGGGCGTCGACCTCTTGGCCACCGATGGCAATAGCCGGTTTTCGCTTGCCAATTTTGCTGGCCTCGGCAAGCCGATGGGTGCGCGCTCCACGATCAATCTTGATGCCGGTTCCACGTCCATCACGTCTTTTGTGCGCGCCATGGAAAGCGCCGGCGTGCTGCGCACTTTGGCCGAACCCACATTGACCGCCGTTTCGGGTGAGCAGGCAACCTTCCGCGCGGGCGGCGAATACCCGCTTGTGACGGGCTGCAGTGTCGATCCCGAAACGGGCCAGATCACTTACGATGTCGAGCGCAGCGAGTACGGCGTCGGGCTTGAGTTCATGCCGGTCGTCCTGTCGCCGGGGCGCATCAGCCTGAAGGTCCGCACCACGGTTTCCGAGCCGACAACCCAGAATTCAACCGATTTCTGCGATGCTGCCATTCTGGGTCTGCGCAAGCGGTTGGCCGACACCACGGTTGAAATACCGTCGGGTGGCACCATGATGATTGCCGGCCTGATCCAGGATGATGTGCGCCAAGCGGTGAACGGTTACCCGGGCCTTTCAAAAATCCCGGTCATCGGCACCCTGTTCCGCTCGCGTGACTATCAGCGCAACGAGACCGAATTGGTCATTCTGGTGACGCCCTATGTGTCCCGCCCGGTCGCACGCAACGACATGGCGCGCCCGGATGACAATTTCACGCCCGCGGGCGATGGCTCCGCCATGTTCCTCAACAAGGTCAACCGTGTTTATGGCGCGGCTGAAACCAAGCTTCCGAACGGCCGCTACCATGGCGTCGTCGGCTTCATTTACAAGTGAGCAAGGTGAGTTCCATGCGTACACGCGTCACAGCATTCAGCCGGACCGCCATCCTCGGTTCACTCATGGTGTCGGCGGCCCTGATGGCCGGCTGCGCCAAGCGCGACCATATCGAGGTCGGCTCAATCCCCGATGATTACCGCACCCGCCATCCGATCATCATTGCCGAAAACCAGAAATCGCTGATGGTTCCGGTCGGCAATGCGGCACGCGAATTGTCGTTCGCTGAAAAGGAAGTGATTGCCGGGTTCATCGCCAATTACGGCACGCAAGGCTCGGGCGCGATCCATGTTTCGGTTCCCGCCGGTGCCGGCCATTCGGGCGCGGCAGGTCATGCGGCCAACCAGGTGATGGCGCTGGCCCATGCGCAGGGCTATGGCGGACGTACCGTCATTGACCAATACCAGGCTTCGCCCGACCAGCCGTCCCCCCCGGTGATTGTGTCTTATGGCGCATTGACCGCTTCTGCCGGCCCATGTGGCAAATGGCCGGCCGATGTTTTGACCGGTGAAGACAACAAGCAGTACCATAATTTCGGTTGCGCCTATCAGAACAACCTTTGCTGCCCAGGTCGCCAACCCGATGGACCTCCTGCACCCGCGCCGCACCGGCCCGATCGATGCTGCCGACCGCGACAAGGTCATCGGCGACTATCGCGAAGCCACGGGCACGTGGTCACCCAACATCGATTTCTGAGCCGTATGACAAGGAGTTACCCCATGAACAGGGACATTGCGGCCCAGCGCGACGAAGACATGTACGATAATGGTTTTGACGTCGCCTCCGAGCAAGAGCTTGTGGCGATCCGCCCCGTTCCGCGCATTTCAATTCAGGCATTTTGCGAGACCGAAGGCGTGTTCAAGCCCATCGAGCGCGCCAAGGGCGACCGCCGCATGAGCCGCGCCCAGGTGAAAATCTCCATGGGCGGGTTGGCCGCGGCCGTTGAATATTATTCGGTTTCGCCCACGCCAAACCTGGTGATCGTGGAATCGCGCCTGCCGCCAAACGAATTGTTCGCCGCGCTGGCCGGCCTTGCCGAAGTGTGTGACCCCACATCCAAAGTGGTCATCATCGGCCACCACAATGATGTGATGCTGTACCGCGAACTGATCCGCTCGGGCATTTCCGAATATCTGGTGGCGCCTGTCTCGATTGCGACGTGATCGGCGTGGTCTCGCAGATCTTTGTCGACCCGACCGCTGCGCCGCTTGGCCGCATTGTCGCTTTTGTCGGCGCCAAGGGCGGTGTCGGCTCGTCAACCATTGCCCATAATGTGGCGTGGACCATGTCGGCGCAGTTCAAGGCCGAAACGGTTCTGCTCGATGCCGATCTGGCGTTCGGTACCGCCAATATGGATTTTGATCAGGACCCCGCACAGGGCATGGCGGAAGCCATTTTCTCAAACGAGCGCTTTGACGAAGTGATGCTCGACCGGCTGCTGACCAAATGCTCCGAGCATTTGTCGATGCTGTCGGCACCGGCCATTCTGGATCGCACCTATGATTTGCCAAGTGACGCGGTGTTGCCGCTGCTTGAGGTCGCCCAGCGTTCAACCCCGCTGATCATCATCGATCTGCCGCATCTGTGGTCTGACTGGGTCAAGCGCACTTTGACCATCGCCGACGAGGTGGTGATCGTGGCAACGCCCGATCTGGCCAATCTGCGCAACGCCAAAAACATGCTCGACCAATTGGCGACGCTTCGGCCCAATGACAAAAAGCCATATCTGCTGCTCAACCAGATCGGCGTGCCCAAGCGGCCCGAAATTGCCGTCAAGGAATTCACCGCGCCGCTCGGCCTGACGCCAATCGCCACCATTCCGTTTGATCCGCAATTGTTCGGCAATGCCGGCAATAATGGCCAGATGATCGGCGAAATGGATGCCGCAAATCCGGTGACCGCGACGTTCAATGAAATGGCCCATATTCTGACCGGCCGTGCCGAAATCAAGGCGCCTAAAAAGACCGGCCTTAAATCCATCCTGAACCGCCTCAAGCGCGGCAAATGACATAATCGCGCCGGGCAACCGGCGCGCCTTTTCCATTCTGGTCCTTGCCAGCACGCCCGCACGCGTTGCACGCTTGCGGGCCTGGGGAGCCCGCTGATGTCGCGCCACAACAAGATCTTCATGTTCGTGTTCTGCGTTGGAATGACAGTGCTCTTGTTCGATTACGTCAAGGCGCGCCAACACATTTGGCACACTCTGCCGGACACGTTCGAAACCACGCACATAAGCAATTTGCATATCCTCGCAACCGGCTTCGGCCCCAGCGCGAATGAGACCGGCTTTGCCGTCGTGCATCTTTCCGAAGCGGGTGCCGCCCTGATCGCCGGGGGCGGCATCCCCTGGCTGAACACCCAACCCGGCGGTCGGCTTTGGCCCGAGTGGTCCGCCACCCCCGTCCCCCGCGACGACTTCTGGATGGGTCGCCCCGATAGCGCGACGGGCGCAGCGCCCGACCCCACGGTCAGAGCCGTTCTCGACCGCTACGGCCACGGCGTCAATCTTCCGACAAAGCTTGAAACCGCCGTCGACGCCGCCCTGAACGCCCCCGGCAGCTTCTACGCCTTCGGTCCCGGCGGCCTTGTCACCCTCATCGTCCCCGCCACCCGCCGCGCCTATGTGTTCTACGCCGGATAGCGCTTGCGTCACGCCCCCCGCCCGCTAACATGTCAGTCATGAGCGGCGCAGATCACCTTCACATCGTCACCTCCGATGACATCAGCCCCGGCCGCATCCGGACGGGCAAGCTGATGATCTGGGGCAGTGCCGCGCTGATGGCCCTTGTCGCCCTCGCCCAGCTTGGCCAAAGCCTTGGCTGGTGGAACGCGGGCTTTACCACCTGGCGGCCCACGCTTTACGCCTATTGCCTTTGGGCCACCGCGGTTTGCTGGGCGCAGGTCCTGATCCGGGGCGAACAGGGCAAGCGCACCCTCTTCGTCCTGCCCGCCGCATTGTTCGTGATCTCGCTGACTGTCTTCCCGCTCCTTTTCGGCCTCATCATCGCCTTTTCCAGCTGGAACCTTTCCAGCCCAGACGGCCGCCAGTTCAACGGCGTGGCGAACCTCGTGCAGATGTGGAATGACCCGTTCTACTGGAACGCCATGGGCAACATGGTCTGGTATGTGCTTGTCATCCTTGTGGAATATGCCATCGCCTTCAGCCTTGCCCTCCTCCTCAACTCCCAGATCCGCGCGCGGAAATTCTTCCGTGTCGCCTTCCTTCTGCCTTTGATGCTGTCACCGGTCGCTGTCTCCTGGATGGTTGGCAAATCGATGCTCGAGGCGCGCTTTGGCCCGATCTCGCGCCTGGCGCGGGCGCTTGGCATCGATAACCCCAGCTTCTTTGAATCCCCCTGGATGGCCAAGGCCACCATCATGATCCTGGATGCCTGGACCTTCATCCCCTTCATGATGATCATGCTCCTCGCGGGCCTCCAATCGATCCCGAAAGAACTGACCGAGGCCGCGAAGGTTGACGGCGCCAAGGGCTGGAAGGCGTTCTGGGAGATCACCTTCCCCCTCATGCTGCCCGTCAGCATCACCGCCATTCTGATCCGCATCATCTTCAAGCTGAAACTGGCCGACATCGTCATCAACGTCACCTCTGGCGGGCCGGGCGGGGCGACGGACACCGTCACCAGCTTCATCTTCCGCGAATACCGCGAACGCTCGAACGTCGGCTACGGCACGATGCTTGCCATGGTCTACCTCGTCCTCATCGTCATCTTCATGACCGTCCTGATGAAATGGGCCGCCCGCTTTGCCCGGCCACAGACATGAAAGTGGTGGCATGACCGCATCGGCGCAGATCTTCCATGACAGCCCCGCCGACCATGGCCACAGCGCCGCCTGGTGGACCAGCCGCATCGCGATCTATGGCGCCTTGATCCTTTGGGCCATCATCTGCCTTTTCCCGATCTACTGGACGCTGACCACCAGCTTCAAACTGGCCCCGGACGTGATGAAGGGCAACATGGTCCCCTGGGTCGACTTTACCCCGCAGTGGAAGGGATGGGAGGCAATCGGCCTCTCCCCCGCCCGCCTTTTTGAAGAAAGCACCGTGCGCGAGGAGTTTCTGAAACGCTTCGCCAACTCGGCCATCATCTCGCTCACCTCCTCGGCGCTGGCGGTCCTGCTGGGGTCGCTCGCGGCCTATGGCCTCAGCCGGTTCAGCTACAAATGGGCCTGGATGAAGAACGACGACATCTCGTTCTTTTTCCTCAGCCAGTTGATCCTGCCGCCCGTCGTCCTCGCCTTGCCCTTCCTTGTCCTCTACAAGGAGCTTGCGCTTCTGGACACAAGGATCGGCCTGATCCTCCTCTACACCCTTTCGGTGCTGCCCATCGTCATCTGGATCATGCGCGACCAGTTCTCCACCATCCCGACGGAGTTGGAAGAGGCCGCGATGGTCGACGGCCTTGGCATCTGGGGCGCGTTCTTCACGATCATCCTGCCCATCGCCCTGCCCGGAATGGTCGCGGCCTTCATCCTGTCACTGGTGCTGACCTGGAACGAATACTTCTTCGCAGCCCTCCTCACCTCCACCCATGCCAATACCCTGCCGGTGATGGTGGCCAGCCAGACCGGCAGCCAGGGGATCAACTGGTGGTCGATGGCCGCGCTGTCTTTTGCCGCGATCCTGCCCCTGATCGTGATCGGCGTGGCGCTGGAGCGGTTCATCATCAAAGGCATGGCCGCAGGGGCGGTGAAATGACCCCCAAGGCAAGGGCATGAATTTTCTGCGAAAATTCGGGCTTAGCATCAGATGTTGAAAGGCATTGATCAACGGCTCAGCGCCGAAATCGTCCATGTCCTGATGCTGATGGGCCACGGCGATGCCTTGGTGATCTGCGACGTGAACCACCCCGCCGCCACCATCGCGGCCGCCACCACCTACGGCAAGCTGATCGACATGGCCGGCTGCGACATCCCCACCGCCGCCCGCGCGATCCTGACCCTGATGCCGCTGGACAGTTTCGTCCCCGCCCCGATCACCCGGATGCAGGTGGTGGGCGAGCCTGCGGCCGAACGGCCGATTTTCGCCCGAATGCAAGCTGTCGCAGACAGCGCAGAGGGCGCCCCGGTGCAGATGCAAAGCCTGGAGCGTTTCGCCTTCTACGAGGCGGCCAAGAAATCCTTCGCCATCATCCGCACGGCGGATTCCGGCCCCTACGGCTGTTTCATCCTGAAAAAGGGCGTGGTCGACCTGCCCCCGCTTTAGGGGCAGGCGACATCAGGTCAGCCAGCGGCCCCCAAGGCGTTGGCGATGTCCTTCGTTTGCCGGTATAGCGCCTGCCACAGCGGGTATTGCCGATCATAGGCCGCAACCCTTTCCGGCGTGACCGTGCGGGCGACCGGGTTCCAGCGGGTGATCTCATCCGGCATCGCGGCCCCGATGGCGACGGCGGCAAGGAACGCGTCCCCATAACTCGCCCCGATGGTCTTTTCGCACACCAGTTGCGGAACCCTGCCGATGTCCGAGGTCGCCTGCATCCAGACCAGGTTCTGCGTGCCGCCGCCAACGGCCAACACGCGCTCGGGCGAGGCACCAACCTCACGGCAGGTGTCCAGAACATGCGCCGTGCCCATCGCGATCCCCTCAATCGCCGCCCGGAACAGGTCAGCGCGGCTGTGGGTCAGGTCGAGGCCAAAGAACGCCCCCCTTGGCAAGGGGGTCGTGGATCGGCGTTCTTTCGCCCGAAAATAGGGCAGGCAGATCAGCCCCTTGGCCCCTTTCGGGCTGGCTGCCGCCTCTGCCGCAAGGGTGGCAAAGTCGCTACCCTGTGCCAACTGGTCGCGGAACCAATGCGTCAGCGTGCCGGATGTGGCCAACCCCGCCATGCTGGCGTGAAGGCCGGGGAACAACCACGGCGCATACCAAAGCCGCGCATCGCGGACCGGCGCCGCGGTCACCTGAATGATGAAGATGGTCGAGCCATACATCACCATCATTTCACCCGGGGCGAGGACCCCCACACTCACCGCCTCGGCCGCCGCATCGATGGTGCCGCAGGTGACAGGCGTACCTTCCGCCAACCCGGTTTCAGCGGCAGCAGCAGCGGTGATCTGCCCGGCAATGTCGGTGGACCACATCAGCCTTGGCAGCCGGTCCAGCGGCAGGAAATCGGCCAGCGCGTCGGTCCAGTCCAGCCGGTTCACGTCGTAGAGGGGGGAGAAATTGGCCGCAGTGTAATGGTCGATGACGTATTCGCCCGTCAGCTTCCAGGTCAGGTAACTGGTGGAAGTAAGGACCTTCGCCGTCCGCGCAAAAAGGTCAGGATGGGTTTCCTTCAGCCACAGGATCTTCGGCCCCACCGATTGCGAGGTCAGCGCATTGCCGCAGCGTTCCAGAATGACCCCTTCACCAATCGCGGCATTCAGGCTGGCAATCTGCGCCGTGGCCCGCGTGTCGACCCCGTATAGGACACCGTTCATCAAGGGCGCCCCGGCACTGTCCACCGGCAGCATGCAGGGGCCGATCGCGCTGGCCGCCACCGCGCGGATATTCTTCGGGTCCACCCCCGATTGCGCCAGAAGCGCGCGGGTCACATGAACAAAATCGCCCCACCAGTCCTCATCTGCCCGGTGTTCGGCCCAGCCGGGGCGCGGCACCAGCATCTTGTGCGGGCGGCTTGCGCTGGCAGTGATTGTGCCATCACTGGCGACCAGCACGCCCTTCGTCTCAAAAGTGCCAATGTCGATGCCAAGGGTATGGGTCATAGGCCACGCACCAGTTGCAAGGCGGGGGTGATCGCGTCCAGCATCCCGTCCAGAAGGCGGGTCAGCCCGTCAAGATCGGCGATATCCACGACCTCAAGCGCGGAATGGGAATACCGCATCGGAAAGCCGACGTCGAGGCAGGCGACCCCCTCCGTCCCCATGAACTGGATATAGGACAGGTCCGTCAGCGCCCCGGTATGGGCCGACCGCTGCAGGGGCAGCCCCCCGCTTTCCGCTGCCGTTTCCGCCAGTTCCACCAGCGCGGGGTGCGGGATCACCCCGTTCAGCGTGCCGCGCCCGTGGAAGGAATAAAGGCTGATGCCAGGCCCGCCGCCCAACTCAACCTCACCTCGGCCCGCCATATCCGGCGTGTCGCAGGCCAGAAGAAGGTCGATCTGCAACGCGATATCGGGCTGGAGGGACGTCGCCGCAGGCAGGACACCACGCAGGTTGAACTCCTCCTGCACAGACCAGACCAGATGCAGCGTCGGCCCCGGCTTGCCCTTGCGCGCAGCGGCGAGGGCCAGAAGAACCGCACAACCCGCCCGATCATCGACCGAGGTGCCCGCGATGCGCCCACCTGCCAGCGGGATCACCCGGGGCAGATAGGTGACGGGCGTACCGATCCGCACGCCCGCCGCCGCGGCCTCTGCCGCTGAGGTAAAGCCCGCATCGACGTACAGCTCGGCATAGGGCAGGACCTTGTATTTCTCTTCCGGCCCGGTCGCGTGGTGCGACTTGTTGGCGATGACGCCGGGGATATCGCCCTGGCGCGTTGACAGGACCACCGCCTGCGCCGGAAGCGCCCGTTCGGGCACCCCGCCAAGCCGTTCAAGCCGGATCAGGCCATTCGCTTCAACCTTGCGGACGATGAAGCCCAACTGGTCCATATGGGTAAAGACCATGACCGAGGGGAGATCAGGATCGCCCTGGATCGTGGTCATCAGGTTGCCCAATCGATCCGACCGGTGGGGCAGACCCAGCCGGTCCAGATGCGCGGCGATGGCAGCGGCGACGCGGTCCTCATACCCCGAGAGGCCGGGGATCAGCATCAACTCGGTCAGGGTTTCGCGGATCATTGGCCCCTCACGCTGCGCACGCGGTCCATGAAGTCCTTCGCCCGCTCCGGGTCAACCGCCGCCCAGGTATCGCCGCCGTGCTTCAGGGCCGAGCCGACGATGCAGCCATCGGCAATCCGCAGCACATCGGCCACGGTGGCATGCTTCACGCCGGTATTGGCAAGGACTGGCGTCGTCGGCAGGACGCGCTTCACCGCCTCCAGGTCCTCCATCCGTGCGGCTTCACCGGTAATGGCACCCGAGACGAGGACGGCATCGGGGATCGAGGAAAAGACCACCGACCGCGCCCGGTCCGGCAAGGGCGCGGGTCAAGTGATCCCGCAAACTCGGCTGAGACGTTGTAAAGCGTCGGCCACCGCGCCCGCGCCGATCCGGCTGCCATAGCGCCGGGCGGCCCCGGCGTCAGGCGCCCAAAGGCCCATGTCGCTGGCATAGGTGCCAGTGAAAATCTCACGCACGAAGGCGGCTCCGGTGGCGGCGGCCAGCGCCATCGTCGCCATCGGGTCCCAAAGCACATTGACGCCGAAGGGCACGGTGATCCGGTCGCGCAACCGGCCGATGACATAGGCCATGGTGGCGGTGCTGGCGGGGTCCACGCGCAACTCATATGGCCGGTCATTTTCATTGCCGAACATCACCGCATCGACGCCCGCCGCCTGCAGTGCCGCAAGGTCCGCCTCGGCCCCGCGCAGGATGGCGTCCACCCCGCCCGCCGCATCATGCAAGGGCGTGCCCGGCATCGCCCCCAGATGCACCATGGCGATCACGGGCTTTGCCCGCCCGAAAACCTGTTCGAACCGTGTCATTGTCAGACTCCCCCTGTCCCAAGGCTAACGCGAAAACGGGTGGCCGGGGAAGGTTCTACATACTAGCATGTCAGCAAATCAGGCGGAGGCTTTGATGCAACCAACACGGCACTGGGACCGGCGCGGGACGTGCGGGCTTACCTTCACCGAACTGGGGTTCGGCGCGGCCCCCTTGGGCAACCTCTTCAAGGCGATCAGCGAGGCTGAGGCGCAGGCGCTGCTTGAGGCCGCCTGGGCCGCAGGCGTGCGCTACTTTGATACCGCCCCCCTGTATGGGCTGGGCCTGTCGGAAACCCGGCTGAACCACTTTCTGCGCGGCAAGCCACGCGGGGAGTATGTGATCTCGACCAAGGTCGGGCGGCTGTTGACCGCCGTGCCGCCGGGCAAGGGCGATGGCGCGGGCAAATGGATCGACGTGCCAAGCCGGGTGGAGCGGTTTGACTACAGCCATGACGGCATCTTGCGCAGCCTTGAGGCCAGCCTGGAACGTCTGGAGCTCGACCGGATCGACGTGGTCTTTGCCCATGACCTTGACGTCTTCACCCACGGGACCGAGGCGGCGAAAGTGGCGCGTCTGGAAGAATTCATGGCCGGCGGCTACCGCGCCCTTTGCCGTTTGCGCGACGAAGGGGTGATCGCGGGCTTTGGCGCAGGCTTGAACGAAGGCGCGCCCTGCGACTGGCTGATGGAGCGGGGGGAGTTCGACATCTTCCTTTTGGCCGGGCGCTATACGCTGCTGGAACAAGCGCCCTTGCAGCGTTTCCTGCCCCTGTGTGTGGAAAAAGGGATGCAGCATCATCATTGGCGGGCCGTACAATTCGGGCATTCTCGCTACGGGGGCAATTGAGGGGGCTTACTACAATTATTTGACTGCGCCGCCAGCGATTTTGGAACGCGTGGCCCAGATCGAACGCGTCTGCGCCCGTCACAAGGTTACGCTGCAAGCCGCGGCGCTGCAATTCCCGTTGGGTCATCCGGCGGTGGCGGCGATCATCCCCGGCGCGCGATCGGTGGCCGAACTGCAGGCCAATCTCGGCCATTTTCAGCAGGCGATCCCGGCCGACTTTTGGGGCGGAACTCAAGCACCTGGGGTTGATTGATCCCAACTCACCGACGTCATAAAAAAGGACCACCATCATGGTTTGGGATGTCCGCAACCGCCAATTGCATATCAAAAACCGACTTCCCGCGCCGGGTGC
>JAAUPC010000080.1 GCA_012036325.1 Paracoccaceae bacterium | reverse complement strand
ACCGGGGACGACGCCAAGCCGGGCCTCGGCCGCGGTTACCCGCCAGCGACGCTTGCCTTGGGTGGTGCGGGTGAGCGCGAGGTCAATCACGCCGACATGGCTGCCGGAATGGCCGGGCATCACCGCTGGTTTGCCGGCCAGAAGCCCGCGCACGGGGTCAACGCCCGGGCTGGTTTCGATGCCGGGGCCGGGGAAGGTGAGGTGGCAATGCCCGGCGATGACGGCGTCAACCTCGGGCAGGGCAGCAAGGGCCGTGGCGGCGTTTTCCATGCCGTCCTCTGCCTCAAGCGCGCCGATGCCGGAATGGGCGAGGGCCACGATCACATCTGCCCCGCGCGCCCGCAGGCGCGGAAGCCAGGCCTTGGCACTGGCGATGATGTCGCGCATGCGGATGTGGCCTTCAAGGTGGTCACGGTCCCAAACCTCGATCTGCGGGGGGGCGAAGCCGATCACGCCGATGCGCAAGGTGTGGCGGCGGCCCGCCTCATCCGTGACGCTGCGGTTCAGGATAACGAAGGGCGGCACGAAGGTCTCATCGCGCGACGGGCTTTTGCCCAGCTTGGTGGCGATATTGGCCGAGACGACGGGAAAATGCGCCTGCGACAACGCGTGGCGCAGGAAGCGCAGACCGTAGTTGAACTCATGGTTGCCCAGTGTAACCGCATCATAGCGCAAGGTGTTGAAGGCGGTGATGACCGGATGGGCGCGGCGGCGGCGACGGGCGGTGGCGATGTAGTCGGCAAGGGGGTTGCCTTGCAGGAAGTCACCATTGTCGAACAGAAGGCTGTTCGGCACCTCGGCCCGGGCTATGGCGATCTGGCGCGAAATGTCGCTGAGGCTGCGGCCCGCGACAGGGCGATTGGCGCAATAGTCATAGGGCAAGAGGCAGGCATGCAGATCGGTGGTTGCGATCAGCCGCAGGTTCAGGAGGGCCGAGGCTTCTGGCAGGCCGGTAGCGGGGTCGTCCTGGATGGGGGAATCATCCGCGGGGCGGGGGGCGGCGGGTCCGGACAGCGGAAATGCAACACTCTCTAACGACACGGTGTTTCTGGGCCTTTTTGCAAGCAAAGCCGTCGATCATGGGTGTCGGCGGTCTATGGCATCAAAACGGGCGATGAGGAAAAGCACACACTGCATGCCCACTCCTACCGTAGAAGTTGTGACGAGGTTAAGGCGAATTGAAGATTTTCAAGCCATGGTTGCTAATTCAGCGCAATCGGCCTGTGGAAGACCGGGTCCGGGGACGATCTGCCTGTGGGGCGCACGGGGCCAAAGGCCATGCGACGGGCTGGCGTTTTGCGGTGCAAGCTGGCATGGCCTTGGGGCGGGTGTGGTGTGGGGCAGGGCGATGCGGCTGGCAGAGATGGTGACCTTTGGCGGTTCGGGGCTGGACCGGGCTGCGGGTTTGCGCAAGGACCAAGGCGCGCTGGCAGAGGCGCTGAAGACGGGCCGGGTGTTGCCCGTCTGGCGGGGCAAGCCCCTGATGGCGGGCGCTGGGCTGGGGTGGCTTGAGGCGGGGAACCCCGCCTTGGCAACCGGTGGGCCTGCGGTGTTTCTGGGCCTTGACGACGGCGTGCCGCGTTTTGCCACCGACATTTCCGCCTGGTCCCCCGAAGCTGGGGCCGAAGCGGTTGAGGCGGGGTTCTTCGATCCCTCGGTCCAGCGGCATCCGGCGCTGGATGAGGCCTATGGCTTTGTCGAACTTCGCGGGGTGATGACAGACCTTTCCCCGCGTGCGGCGGAACTGGCGGCAATGGCGAAGGCCGTCCTGCACTGGCACCGCAGCCATGGCTTCTGCGCGGCCTGCGGTGCTGCGTCCGAGATGGTGCAAGGCGGCTGGCAGCGCAGTTGCCCCGCCTGTGGCGCGCAGCATTTCCCGCGCACCGACCCAGTGGTCATCATGCTGGTGACCCATGGAAATTCCGTCCTTCTGGGCCGGAGCCCTGGCTGGCCCGAGGGGATGTATTCCTTGCTCGCGGGCTTTGTCGAACCCGGTGAGGCGGTCGAGGCCGCCGTCCGGCGTGAGGTGTTTGAAGAAGCGGGTGTCCGTTGCGGGGCCGTCAGCTATCTGGCCAGCCAGCCCTGGCCATTCCCGGCCTCACTGATGCTGGGCATGCGGGCCGAGGCGCTGGATGCGACGATCACCATCGACCCCGATGAAATTGAAGCCGCGCGCTGGGTGACACGCGAAGAGTTGGTGTCCGCCTTTGCCGGTCTACACCCCGAGATCAAGCCAGCCAGAAACGGGGCAATTGCGCATTTCATCTTGCGCAACTGGCTTGCAGACCGGCTTGATTGATCCAATCTAGACGCCACTTGCGACACCAACCCGCGGAGCCAGGATGAAACTGACGGCAAAGACCGATATCGAGGCGCCGGCCAGCTTTGTCTATGCTGCTCTCATCGACCATGCCGCCTGGGAGCGGGAGATCATCCGCCGTGGCGCCGAGATCGACCGCCCGGCCGACATGCCGCTAACCGGGGTGGGGGCCGGCTGGAACCTTCGGGTGCCGTTCCGTGGCAAGGTGCGCAAGTGCAGATCCGGATTGATGAAATGACGCCCGATGTCCGGCTGGTGCTTGGCATTGACGGACAGGCCATTGAAGGCAGTTCGGTGCTGGAGCTGTTGCCGATGTCGCCACGCCGGACCCGGATGCGCCTGGCAATGGATGTGCGGCCCAAGACGCTGGCGGCGCGCTTGTTTTTGAACACCCTGCGGCTGGCCAAGGGCCGGGTGCAGGTTCGGCTGGAAAAGCGGCTGCAACAGATGGGCCGCCGGATCGAAGAGCGGCAGGCCAGCGCAACGGTCTAGGCAAGGGCCTACCGGCGGCCGGTTTCAGTCTGACCCGGACCCGCGTTCCCGGTCCGCCGGATAGACGCCTAGAATGCGCACCTCAGAGGTGAAATAGCGCAACTCTTCCAGCGCGCGGGCGACGTTGGCGTCGTCTGGGTGGCCTTCGATATCGGCATAAAACTCGGTCGCGGTGAAGGACCCGCCGACCATGTAGCTTTCCAGCTTGGTCATGTTGACGCCATTGGTCGCAAAGCCGCCCATCGCCTTGTAAAGCGCCGCCGGAATGTTGCGGACCCGGAAGGTGAAGGTGGTGATCATCTTGGCAGCGCCACGGCGCGAATGGTCTGGGGTGCGCGACATGACCAGAAAGCGCGTGGTGTTGTTGGCCTGATCCTCGATATGCCGGGCAAGGATATCAAGGCCGTAGATCGAGGCGGCGAGTTCGCTTGCCAGGGCGGCCTTTGACTGGTCGCGGCCTTCGGCCACTTCCCGCGCGGCGCGGGCATTGTCGGAACTGACGCAACCCTTGATGCCATGCGCTTTCAGAAAGCCCGCGCATTGCGGCAGGATGACCACATGGCCATGCGCTTCGCGCACATCTTCCAGCCGCGCGCCGGGCACGCCCAGAAGGTTGACATGCACGCGCACGAAAGCCTCATCTACGATGTGCAGGCCGGATTTCGGCAGAAGGGAGTGGACATCGGCGACCCGGCCGTAGGTGGAATTTTCCACCGCCAGCATGCCAAGATCGACCTCGCCCCGGGCGACCTTGTCGACGACATCTTCGAACGTGGTCGAGGGGATAGCCTCCATTCCCGGGCGCGATTGCTGGCAGGCCTGGTGCGAATAGGCGCCAAGTTCCCCCTGAAAGGCGATACGTCCGGTCATTTCTGGCCCTTTCGTCAAGAAAACCCGCAGGCAGGGGCGTTTCGCCGCGCGTCTACACCTTGAAACCCCTATGGGGAAGCGGATACATACCGCCGCAACCAAGACCCCGAGAGAGGTGATCCATGTTCGACACGATGAAACTGACCAAGGCAGCGGGCGCAATCTGCGGCTCGTTCCTGGTGTTCCTCCTGGCGGGCTGGGCGGGCTCAGCGCTTTATACGGTTGGTCATGGTGGCGGTCATGGCGAGGGCGAGGAAATCGCGCAGGCCTATTCGATTGATACCGGTTCGGAAGAGGCCCCGACCGAGGAAGAGGCAGCCCCGGTCGATTTCGCGGTGCTGCTGGCATCAGCTGATCCCGCTGAAGGCGAGACGGTGTTCCGCAAATGCAGCGCGTGCCACAAGCTGGATGGCAATGATGGCGTTGGTCCGCATCTGAACGGGGTTGTGAACCGGGCGAAAGGGTCGATCGCGGGCTTTGCCTATTCCGAAGCCCTGGCTGCAATGTCGGCGGACAGCTGGACCCCGGAGAACATCGCGGCCTTCATCGAAAACCCGAAAGGCTATATGCCGGGCACGAAGATGGCCTTTGCCGGTCTGCCCAAGGCTGAGGACCGCGCGAACCTGGTGGCCTATCTTTCGACCGTTCCCTGAGAGCGCAGCCCTGCATTGCCTGCCAAAGCCGCCGTTTCGGGCGGCTTTGTCATTTGGGGGTCAATCACACAAACGCGTCAGCCAATCGCAACTTTGTTGCCTCGACAAAGCGGGATTTAGCATAAATGAATGGGTGGGATTGGCGGCTTTCTTGGGCCGCAACGCAGGAGGTCATCAGATGCAGGCAGGACAGCGGGCGGGTGCAAGGGTTGAGGTGCGGGCCGGGGCGGGGATGCGCCCGTGGCTGGCGACCGGAACGCTGATCCTGGCGCTGGCGGCGCAGGCCCTGTCGGCCAAGGCCGAGACAGTGATCGTGTCGCACGGGATTTCCACCTTTGGTGATCTGGCCCTGCCCGCCGATTTCCCGCATCTGCCTTATGTGAACCCCGATGCCCCCAAAGGCGGCGAGATCAGCCAATGGGCCCCCGGCAGCTTTGATTCGTTCAACCCTTATGCGATTGCGGGCAATGCGGCGGCGCTGTCGTCGATCTTCTACGAATCCATCCTGTCGGGCACTCTTGACGATGTGAGCGCGGCCTACTGCCTGTTGTGCGAGACGATGGAATACCCCGAGGACCGGTCCTGGGTGATCTTCAACCTTCGGAAGGACGTGACCTTCTCGGACGGGACACCCTTCACGGCGGAAGATGTGCTTTTCAGCCACAACCTGTTCCTGGAAAAAGGCATCCCGGAATACCGCAGCGTGGCGGGCGGCAAGTTCGAGAAGGTCGAGGTGCTGGATCCCTACCGCATCAAGTTCACCTTCACCCCCGGCACGCCGTTCCGCGACATGCCGGCGCAGGCGGGGGGGACGACGATCTTTTCCAAGAAGCACTATGAGGAGAACAACCGTGACCTGGAGAAATCCAGTCTGGAGCCGTTCCTGGGCACCGGGGCCTATGTCTTGGAAAGCTTCAAGCCGGGTCAGCAGGTGATCTATGCGCGGGATATGGATTACTGGGGCGAAACGCATCCGCTGAACGTGGGCCAGAACAACTTTGACCGCATCCGGATTGAATACTTCGGCGATGACAACGCGGCGTTGGAGGGGTTCAAGGCCGGGGTCTACACCTTCCGCAATGAGACTGAGCCGAAGCGCTGGGCGCTGGATTACGAATTTCCGGCCGTGCAGGCAGGCGACGTGAAGAAAGAGGTCCTGCCCTCGGGCAATATCGCGGGCGGGCAGTCGATCATCATGAACCTGCGCCGGGCGCAGTTCCAGGACCCAAAGGTGCGGGAAGCGCTGGGTCTGATGTTCAACTTTGAATGGTCGAACAAGTCGCTGTTCTATGGGTTGTTCGCGCGGATCAACTCGATCTGGGAAAACTCGGACCTGGCGGCGACGGGCCTGCCGACGCCTGAGGAAGTGGCCCTGCTGCAGCCCTTGGTGGATGAGGGGCTGTTGCCTGCCAGCATCCTGATGGATGAGGCGGTGATGGCGCCGGTGTCGTCCGAGGAAACGGCGCTGGACCGGCGGAACCTGCGCCGGGCTTCGGCCCTGCTGGATGAGGCGGGGTGGACGGTCGGCGATGACGGCATCCGCCGAAATGCCGCGGGTGAGCCGCTGCGGATGGCGATGGTTCATGCCCGCACTGACCTGTTGCCTGTGATGAACGCCTATGTCGAAAACCTGCGCGCCCTTGGCGTGGAAGCCAGCTTTGACATCATCGACGACCCGCAATTGCAGGAACGCGCCAGCCCGCCCAACTTTGACTTTGACGCCCTGCCGACGACGGTGGTCAACGGCGGGCTGGAGCCGGGGGGCGTGTTGAAACAGGCTTGGGCGACTGTCGCCAAGGACAATTCCAGCCGCAACCGCATGGGCTATGCCGATCCGGCGGTGGACCGGCTTCTGGACCTGGCAGAAGCGGCAAACAGCAAGGAAGAGCTGACAACCGTGATCCGGGCGCTGGACCGGGTGCTGCGGTCGCAGTTCATCATCGTGCCGCGCTATTACAAGCGCGACTACTGGGTGGCCTACTACAACATGTACGAACGCCCCGAAACATTGCCGCCCTACGCTCTGGGCGAGTTGTCGATCTGGTGGTACAACGCCGAAAAGGCAGAAGCGCTGAAGGCCAAGGGCGCGCTGTAAGAACAACGGACGGGCAGGGACTTTGGGCGCCTACATTTTTCGCCGCTTGTTGCTGGTGATCCCCACGCTGTTCGGGGTCATGCTGATCAACTTTGCCCTGACCCAGTTCGTCCCCGGCGGACCGGTAGAGCAGGTGTTGGCGCGGCTGGAAGGCGAAGGCGACGCGATCCAGAACCTTGCCGGAACCGAAGGCGGCGGCATTCAGGAAGAACAGGGCGCGGGCTATGTCGGCGCGCGGGGCCTGCCGCCCGAGTTTCTGGCCAAGCTGGAGATTCAGTTCGGCTTTTCCCGCATCGTCTGCGCCGAGGGGTTCACGGGTGAGCCGTCTTTGGACGCACCAGACTGTGTGAAGGAAGCGATCCCCGCCGTCGAACGCTTCATGATCATGATGGGCAACTATCTGAGCTTCGATTTCGGGGAAAGCTACTTCCGGTCGATTTCTGTGGTTGATCTGGTGCTGGAAAAGATGCCGGTGTCCATCACGCTGGGCCTGTGGTCGACGCTGATCGCCTACCTGATTTCCATCCCGCTTGGCATCCGCAAGGCAGTGCGGGACGGGTCAAGCTTTGACACCTGGACCTCTGGCATCATCATCGCGGCCTATGCGATCCCCGGGTTCCTGTTCGCCATCCTGTTGATGGTGGTCTTTGCCGGGGGCAGCTATTTCCAGTGGTTCCCGCTGCGCGGCCTGACAAGCGATGGGTGGGAGACGTTCCCCTGGTATCAGAAGATCACCGATTACTTGTGGCACATCGTGTTGCCGGTGACGGCGCAGCTTATCAGCGCCTTTGCCACGCTGACCCTGCTGACCAAGAACAGCTTTCTGGACGAGATCAAGAAGCAATACGTGATGACCGCCCGCGCCAAGGGCTTGTCTGAGGCGCGGGTTCTGTATGGCCATGTCTTCCGCAACGCGATGCTGATTGTCATCGCCGGCTTTCCGGGGCTGTTTCTGGGGGTGTTCTTCGGGTCATCCCTCATCATCGAATTCATCTTCTCGCTCGATGGGCTGGGCCAGCTTGGCTACCGCGCGGCGGTGGAACGGGATTATCCGGTGATCTTTGGCACCCTCTTTGCCTTCGGGCTGATCGGGTTGATCGTCGGCATCATCTCTGACTTGATGTATGTGCTGGTTGACCCGCGCATCGACTTTGAAAGGCGCGGGTGATGGCGCTTTCGGCCCTGAACCAGCGGCGCTGGCGGAATTTCAAGGCGAACCGGCGGGCCTATTGGTCGCTTTGGATCTTTCTTGTCCTCTACGGCATCTCGCTGTGCGCTGAGTTGATTGCCAATGACCGGCCCATCCTGTTGCGCCATAATGGGGCGTTCTACACGCCGGTCACCAGCTTTTACCCCGAAGTGGCCTTTGGCGGTGACCTGCGGACCGAAGCGAATTATTCAACGGTCGAGGTGCAGTGCCTGATCGTGGCGGCCGGGGCGCTGGATTGCTGGGATGGCGATCCTGCCGGGATCATCGCCGAGGTTGAGGCATCCGGCACCGCGGCGGGTGTGCCGGTTGAGGCGGGTTGGATCCTGTGGCCGCCGATCCGCTACAGCTATAATACCATCGTTGATACCGGGGGCGTGGCCCCGGGGCCGCCAAGTGCGCAGAATTGGCTGGGGACGGACGACACCAGCCGTGACGTGCTTGCACGGGTGATCTACGGCTTCCGCCTGTCAGTGACATTCGCGCTGATCGTGACGGCCCTGACCTCGATCATCGGGATCGCGGCGGGGGCGGTGCAGGGGTATTTCGGCGGGATGACCGACCTGATCTTTCAGCGGATCATTGAGCTGTGGTCGTCTGTTCCCACCCTTTACGTCATCATCATCCTGACGGCGATCTGGGCGAAAAGTTTCTGGCTGATGGTCGGGCTGATGGTCCTCTTCGGCTGGACCGGGCTGGTGGGCGTGGTCAGGGCCGAATTCCTGCGGGCGCGGAATTTCGAATATGTCCGGGCGGCAAAGGCGCTTGGCGTGCCGGACTGGCAGATCATCTTCCGCCACGTCCTGCCGAACGCGATGGTGGCGACGCTGACCTTCCTGCCTTTCATCATCACGGGAACCATCGGGTCACTTGCCACGCTGGATTATCTGGGTTTCGGGCTGCCGACATCCGCCCCGTCGCTGGGGCAGTTGTCGCGGCAGGCGCAGGCGAACCTGCAATCGCCGCATCTTGCCTTCACGGCCTTCTTCACCTTTGCCGTCATGCTCAGCCTTCTGGTCTTCGTCTTCGAAGGTGTGCGCGATGCCTTTGACCCCAGAAAGACCTTCAGATGAGCGTGCTTGAGGTCAAGAACCTGAAGATCAGCTTTCGCCAGGACGGCAGGCTGATCGAGGCGGTGAAGGGTGTCAGCTTTTCCGTTGCCAAGGGTGAAACCGTGGCGCTGGTCGGGGAAAGCGGGTCGGGGAAATCGGTCACGGCGCTGTCGACGGTGGGCCTTCTGGGCGACACGGCCGAAGTGTCGGGATCGGTCACGTATGCCGGGCGGCAGATGGTGGGCGTGGCTGAGCGTGAGTTGCGTAAGGTGCGCGGCAACGACATCAGCTTCATCTTCCAAGAGCCGATGACGAGCCTGAACCCCCTCCACACCATTGAAAAGCAAATGGCGGAAAGCCTGTCCTTGCATCAGGCGCTGACGGGTGCTGCGGCGCGGGCGCGGGTGATTGAACTCTTGCAAAAGGTCGGCATCCGTGAGGCGGAAAGCCGGCTGGGTGCCTATCCGCACCAGCTTTCCGGTGGGCAGCGGCAGCGGGTGATGATCGCGATGGCGCTGGCCAACGGGCCGGAGCTGCTGGTGGCCGATGAGCCGACGACGGCACTGGATGTGACCATTCAGGCGCAGATCCTGGACCTGCTGGCCGATCTGAAACGGTCTGAGGGGTTAAGCCTTCTCTTCATCACCCATGACCTTGGCATCGTGCGGCGCATCGCCGACCGGGTCTGCGTGATGCAGGGCGGCGAGATTGTCGAACAAGGCAATGCGGCCGAAATCTTTGCCAATCCGCGCCATCCCTATACGCAAAAGCTGCTGGCCGCTGAACAGAAAGGCGGTCCGGGCGATGTGCCCGCCACTGCGCCCGAGGTGGTGCGGACCGAAGGCTTGCGGGTCTGGTTCCCGATCCAGAAGGGCCTTCTGCGGCGCACGGTGGGCCATGTGAAGGCGGTGAACGACGCCAGCCTGACCGTCCGCGCGGGGGAAACGCTGGGGATCGTCGGCGAAAGCGGGTCGGGCAAGACCACGCTGGCGCTGGCGATCCTGCGGCTGATCGGCTCGCAAGGGAAGATCAGCTTTCTGGGCCGCGATATCAGCCGTCTGGATGTGACGTGGGACGAGGCCGAGGCCCGCCGCGCCCAGGACCCGGAGGGTGGGATCGACGTGGTCGATGCGGCATTGTCGGCCTTCTACACTTCCAAGGGCCGCGCGGCGGTTCGGGCGATGCGGCGCAACATGCAGGTGGTGTTCCAGGACCCCTATGGCAGCCTCTCGCCCCGGCTGACGGTGGAGCAGATCATCGCGGAAGGCCTGGGCATCCATGGGGTGGACCCGGGCCGCAACCGGACCGAGATGGTGGCGGGGATCATGGCCGAGGTGGGCCTTGATCCCGCGACGATGCACCGCTACCCGCACGAATTCTCTGGCGGGCAGCGCCAGCGGATCGCGATTGCCCGCGCGATGATCCTGCGGCCGAAGCTTGTGGTGCTGGATGAGCCGACAAGCGCCCTCGACATGACGGTGCAGGTCCAGATCGTGGAGCTGTTGCGTGAGTTGCAGCGCAAATGGGGGCTGGCCTACATCTTCATCAGCCACGATCTGCGGGTGATCCGGGCGATGGCCCACAAGGTCATGGTCATGCAGGCGGGCGATGTGGTGGAAAGCGGCGATTGCGCGTCCGTGTTTACCAATCCGCAATCCGCCTATACGAAGGCTTTGATGGCGGCCGCCTTCGGACCCTGATGTGAAACTGCTTTTCGTCCACCAGAACTTCCCCGGCCAGTTCCTGCATCTGGCACCGGAAATGCAGCGGCGTGGCCATGACGTGCGCGCCATCACCGATGCGGTGAACAAGGCAGAAAGCCCGATCCCCCTGATGCGCTATCGCTTTCAGCCGGAAAAGGTAGACCCGAAAGCCGCCCGCCTTGGCCGCAACTATACCACGATGAGCGATAGGGCCGTCGTCGTCGCCCGGTTTGCGCGCAATCTGCGGGATCAGGGCTATGTGCCCGACGTGATCTTCGGCCATTCCGGCTGGGGGGAAACGCTGTTCCTGAAAGAGGTCTGGCCCGAGGCAAAACTGCTGGTCTATGCCGAATTCTACTATCGCGGCACCGGCGCGGACACCGGCTTTGACAAGGAATTTCAGGATGATGGCTTTGACCAGACCCTGATCGCCCAAGGCCGCGCCGCCCATATGGCGCAGTCATTGGCGCATGCCGACCGGGGGCTTTCGCCGACCGAATGGCAGGCCAGCACCCACCCGCCCCTGTTGCGCAGCCATATCGAAGTGATCTTTGACGGCGTGGATTGCGACCGGCTGACCCCGAACCCTGCTGCCCGCTTCACCTTGCCGGATGGCAAGGTCCTGGCACCGGGGGATGAGGTGATGACCTTCATCAACCGCAACCTGGAGCCTTATCGAGGGTATCACATCTTCATGCGCGCCCTGCCTGCGGTGCTGGCGGCACGGCCCGAAGCTCAGGTGGTGATCGTCGGCGGGAATGAGATCAGCTACGGCCGCCCCCCGCCCCAGGGCGGTGGCTGGAAGGATGTGATCCTGGATGAGGTTCGGGACAAGCTTGACCTGTCGCGCGTGCATTTCGTGGGAAAGCTGCCCTATGACCGGCTGGTCGATCTGATCCATGTGGCCCGGGTGCATGCTTACCTTACCTATCCCTTCGTCCTCAGCTGGTCGATGGTCGAGACCCTGGCCGCAGGCACGCTGGTCGTGGGGTCGCGGACGGCCCCGGTGGAGGAAGTCATCCAGGATGGCGTCAACGGTCGGCTGGTCGATTTCTTTGATGTGCCGGGCTGGTCGACCGCGCTGACCGACGCGCTGGCCCGGCCCGAGGCGCATCAGCCCC
>JAAUPC010000079.1 GCA_012036325.1 Paracoccaceae bacterium | reverse complement strand
CGCGCCAATGCCGGGCAGGGGGCACGGCTGGCGCTGGACGGGACCTGCGTTGTTGTCCGCGATGCGGGCTTTGTCACCAGAATCGACCTTGCTGCGCTGCCCCCGGATGCGCAGGGCCATGCGCTCTCGGCCGAAGCGACCTACGACCCCCCGACCTCTCCCCTTGATGCGGATGGACAGGGCACGCCCTATGCCCTTTACGGCTACGGCGCGCAGATGGTGGAACTCGCGGTGGATGCAGCCCTTGGGACGGTGAAGCTTCTGAGGATCACCGCCGCGCATGACCTCGGCCGGGTGATCAACCCCACACTTGCCCGCGGTCAGATCGAGGGCGGCATCGCCCAAGGCATCGGCCTTGCCCTGATGGAGGAATACCTGCCGGGAAAGACCGAAAACCTGCATGACTATCTGATCCCGACCTTCGGCGATGTCCCCCCCATCGAAAGCCTGCTGATCGAGGTGCCCGATCCCGAAGGCCCCTACGGCGCCAAGGGCCTTGGGGAACATGTCCTGATCCCCACCGCCCCGGCGATCCTGAACGCGATCCGCCATGCGACCGGGGCCGAGATCACGCGCGTGCCGGTCCTGCCGCACAGGCTTCATGCGGCGCTGGAGGGTCGGGCATGATCTCTCTTTGTGCTTTCTTTCTGCACAAATATCCTCCGGGGGTGCGGGGGTGGAAAACCCCGCCGCGACATCTGCCAAAGGGCGCGCCCGATGACGGATGCGCCCGAAAAGCTGCGCTGCGATGCTTGCCCCGTGATGTGCTACATCGCGCCGGACCAGACCGGGGCCTGTGACCGCTATGCCAATGCCGGTGGCCGGATCGTGCGGACCGATCCGGTGGTGATGCTGTCCCAAACGGTCGAGGCGGGCGGTCGCGTCGTGCCCTTTGCTGCGCGCGACTGGGATGGCGCGCCGGTTCCAGCGGATGCCGTGGTCACCGGGATCGGATCGGGCACCACCTATCCCGACTACAAACCCGCGCCCTTCATCATCGCCAGTCAGGTGGACGGCGCGGATATGGTCACCGTGGTGACCGAGGCGATTTTCTCTTACGCCGGCGTGAAGGTGAAGATCGACACCGACCGTTTCCTTGGCCCCGAAGGCGCCGTGGTCCGGGTGGGGGCTGAGGCAATCGGCCATGTCACCAGCGCGGAGTACGGGTCACAGATGCTGTCCTTGGGCGGGGTGCATCACCTGACCGGGGGTGACAAGGCCGAAGGTCGGGTGACCTGCGCAGCACTTCTGGCGCTTTGCAACGGCGAAGCGGTCGAGATGGCGATCGACGGCGGAAGCCGGGTCGTTGTGCAGGCAGGCAAAGCCCCGATCGTGGACGGCCTGGCCGAACGGCGGATGCGCGTCGGCTGCGGTTCGGCCACCATCGGGATGTTCGCGGTGCAGTGGCAGGGGCTGGTCGATGAGGTGGTGGTGGTCGATGACCACATCACCGGCGTGGTCAGCGAACATCAGGCGGGCCGCGTCCTGGGCTGGCAGCCGACCGGCATCAAGATCAAGGGTCACCGGTCAACCCCGGGGCGCTATTTCCGGGTCTCGGAACCGGGCCTTGGCTGGGGCGGCACAAGGCTGACCGACCCCCTGGACATCCTCGGCGACTGGAACCCGAAGAAGGGGGCAAGGCCGGGGCTGACCCTCCTCATGGTCTCCACCACGGGTGAGGATCACGGCTACTACATTCTGGACGAGGCGCTGCGCCCGGTGTCCCAGCCCTTGCCCGCCGCGCTGCAGGCCACCGTCGCGCTGATCGCCGAAAACTGCGAGCCCTCCCTTTGCACCGTCCTTTTCATGGCCGGGGCGGGCGGGTCCTTGCGCGCGGGCGTGGCAAAGAACCCGGTCCGGCTGACCCGGTCGGTGCAGTCCGGGATCACGCGCCTGACGGCGGGCGGGGCGGAAACCTATGTCTGGCCGGGGGGCGGGATTACCTTCATGGTCGACGTGACGCGGCTGCCGCCCGGGGCCTTCGGCTACGTCCCGACCCCGGCCCTTGTCGCGCCCCTGGAGTTCACCTTGCCCCGCGCCGCCTATCTGGCGATGGGCGGGCATGCAGACAGCATCCGCACGCTGGAGGCGACGCTGGCCGAAGGGGGCGAATACCCAACCGCAGCACAGCTTCTGCCATGGCCCGCTCGATGACCGCCGCCGGTTCCCATATGGAGCAGCCGCGCATGCGCGCGCGGCTGCAAAGGCCTGTCTCGGCTCTGGCCGTTCCGGCCAACCGCCTCGGGCGTGCCTCCGGCGGGAGTATTTTTGAAAAGAGCAAGCCTGCAGGCGGGGGCTGGGCGGCGGCGGCGGTGGTTTTGCCGGAGGGGCGGCTGCATCTGCAGCAAGGGCCGATCGACATTGTGGCTGAAGCTTTCGGTCCGGCAGAGGCCGTGACGGCTGCCTACAGCCGGGCGGCGCGGCGCTTTGCGACAGTGCTGGAAGAATTGGTGGCGGAATTACCGGCGTTGCGGTCGGAAGACCAGGCGCTGCAAGGTGAGATTGCGGCGGCCATGGCGGCTGCGGTGGCACCTTACCGTCCAGCCTTCATCACCCCGATGGCCGCTGTGGCCGGGGCAGTGGCAGACCGCGTCGTCGCCGCGCTTGCCGGACCGGGCATTGCCCGCGCCTATGCCAATAACGGTGGCGACATTGCGCTGTGGCTGACCCCGGACACAACCTTGACGGCCGCCTTGGCGGTGACGGGGGGCCTTGACCGGGTGACCATCCGTGCCGGGGACGGGGTGCGCGGCATCGCCACCTCGGGCTGGCGCGGGCGCAGCTTTTCGCTCGGGATTGCTGATGCGGTGACCGTCCTTGCCCCGACCGCCGCAATGGCCGATGCGGCGGCGACGATGATCGCCAATGCGGTCGACCTGCCCGGGCATGACGGCATCCGCCGCCGCCCGGCGCGCGACTGTCAGGCCGACAGTGACCTGGGCGACCGGCTGGTCACGGTCGCGGTCGCCCCCCTGACCGCACCGGACCGGGCCTGCGCCTTGGATCGGGGCCTTGCAGCCGCCGAGACCTTTCTGGCAAGGGGGCTGATTGCCGGGGCGGCGCTTTACCTGCAGGGTGAGGCGCGGCTGACCAGAGGGATGAAAGAGGTAAGGCATGACTGAATTCACGCTGCGCAAGATCGTGCTGCAGATCGAGGAGATCCGGCACGAAGGCGGCCCCCCTGTCAGCCCGCCGCCCTTGCGGGGCGCGGTCTTTGCCATCTGCCGCAACCCTTTCGCCGGGCACTATGAGCCGGACCTGCAGCCCGCGATGGCGGCGTTGAAACCCCTTGCCCTTGACCTGACTGACCGTCTGGTCGCGGCGCTGGGCGGGCGCGACGGGATTGACGCCTATGGCAAGGGCGCGATCGTTGGTGAAGGCGGCGAAAGCGAACATGGCGCGCTGTGGCATGTCGCGGGCGGCTACGGCATGCGGGACCGTCTCGGGGAAGCCCGCGCTATCGTGCCCTCAGCCATGAAGGTGGGCGGTATGGGGGCAACGCTGGATATCCCGCTTGGCCATCTGAACGCGGCCTATGTCCGGTCACGCTTTGACGTCATCACCGTCACTTGCGCCGATGCGCCCCGGGCGGGTGAGGTCCTTTTCGCCCTTGCCATGGCGCGGGGGGGGCGGGTCCATAGCCGGATGGGCGGGCTTGAGGCGGATCAGGTCGCCGGCCTTGACGGGCTGCGCTAGATGGATGAGGCGCTGCAGGGGCTGGTTGCCGGTGTCGATGTGGGGGGCACCTTCACTGACCTTGTGATCCTGGACCCGGCCAGTGGCGCGGTGCGGCTGGCCAAGGTGCCGACGACGCTGCCCAATCAGGCCGAAGGCGTGCTTGCGGCCTTTGAGGCAGCCAAGGCGGACCTCTTGGGGATCGACCTGATCGTGCATGGCACGACCACCACGACCAATGCCGTCCTTGAACGCCAGTTGTCGCGGACCGGCATGATCACCACCCAAGGCTTTCGCGATGTGCTGGAACTGGGCCGCCGCACCCGCCCGCAAGCCTATGGCATGCATGGCAGCTTCACCCCAATCATCCCCCGCGACCTGCGCCTTGAGGTGCCAGAACGGATGGATGCGCGCGGCCAAGTGCTGACGCCCCTGGATGAGACGGCCCTGGAGGTGGCCATCCACCAGCTTCTGGCGGCGGGCTGCGAAAGCCTGGTGATCCATTTCTTGCACGCCTACGCCAACCCCGCGCATGAGCTGCGGGCAGGCGAGGTGGCAGCGCGCCTCTGGCCGAATGCCCATGTCACGCTTGGCCACGCGCTTCTGTCGGAAAGCCGGGAATATGAGCGGGGGGTGACGGCGGCGGTCAACGCCTCGGTCCAACCGCTCCTGGAACGCTATGTGTCCCGGCTGGCGGATCAGCTGGCCGCCAAGGGCTACAAGCGCGACCTTCTGGTGATGAACGGCAATGGTGGCATGGTCACCGCCCGAGATGTGGGCCGTGAGGCAGTCAAGACCGTGATGTCCGGCCCCGCCTCGGGCGTGATGGCGGCAGTGGCCACCGGGCGGCGGGCCGGGATGCTGGACCTGCTGACCTATGACATGGGGGCACCAGCACGGATGTCGCGATGATCCGGGGCGGGGTGGCGCCGGTCTCGAACGAGATCGAGGTCGAATATGCCATGCCGATCCATGTGCCCATGGTCGATGTGCGCACCGTGGGCGCCGGGGGTGGCAGCATCGCGCGGGTGGATGCAGGCGGCATGCTGCGGGTGGGGCCGGAAAGTGCCGGATCAGTCCCCGGGCCGGTCTGCTATGGCCGGGGCGGCACGCGGGTCACGATTTCCGACGCGAACCTGATCCTTGGGCGTCTGCCGGCCAGCCGGTTTGGTCAGGCGGCCGAGGCTGCCCATCTGGCGATGGCCGACCAGATCGGTGCGCCCCTTGGCCTCTCGGTTGAGGCGGCGGCCGAGGCGGTGGTCCGCATCGCCAACACTCATATGGCCGGGGCGATCCGCATGGTTTCCATCTCGCTGGGGGCTGACCCGCGGGACTTTGCCCTCTTTGCCTTTGGCGGGGCGGGGCCCTTGCATTCCGTGGCTTTGGCGCGCGAGTTGAATGTCCCGAAGGTGCTGATCCCCGCGCGGCCCGGCATCACCAATGCGCTGGGCTGCGTGGTGGCCGACCTGCGCCATGATTTCGTGCGCACGCTGAACCGCCCGCTGGACACGGTGGAGATGACCGAGGTTCATGCCACACTGGCCGGGCAAGAGGCTATCGGCCGACGTCTTGTGAGCGCCGAACGGATTGCCCTTCAAGGCACAAAAGCCATCTTTTCCGCCGATATGCAGTTCGTCGGCCAGACTCATTTGCTGCGCGTGCCACTGGCGACCCCCAGCCCCAGCCGCGCTGACCTGCAGGCGGGGTTTGAGGCCGCCTATCACGCCCGCTTCCGGGTGGACCTGCCGATGATCCGCGCCAATCTGGTCAACCTGAACTGCTCGGTGATCGGTGTGCGCCCGGCCTTTGACCTGTCGCGCCTGATTGACCCCAAGGACCGCCAGCCAAAAGCCGAACCCGCCGCGACCCGCCCGGTGTGGTTCGGCCAATGGGTCGATACCCCGGTCTATTGGCGTGATCACCTGCCGCTGGACCTGGATCTGCAAGGCCCTGCGATCATTGAACAAATGGATACAACCACTGTGATCGACCCCGGCACAACCGTCTCTTCCGATGCCGATGGCAACCTGATCGTTGCGGTGTCACCATGATCGACCCGGTCACCCTCGCGGTCATCCAGGCCGGCCTCCAGCAGGTCTGCGACGAGATGGACCTGACCTTCTCCCGCGCGGCCTTCTCCCCGGTGATCGCCGAGGCGGATGATCGGTCGGATGGCATCTACGCCGCTGACGATGGCAGCCTGATCGCCCAAGGCGCCAAGGGCCTGCCGGTCTTTGTCGGCGTCATGCAGTTTTCCACCCGCACCATCCTTGACCGCATCGCCAAGGGCCTGACCGCAGCACCCGAGCCTGGCGACATCTACATCGTCAACGACCCCTATCTTGGCGGCACGCATCTGATGGACGTGCGCTTTGCCATGCCGGTCTGGCGGGAGGGGCGCATCTTCTGTTGGCTCTCGAATACCGGCCATTGGCCTGATACCGGCGGCGCGGTGCCGGGGGGCTTCAGCGCCAGTGCCACCAGCGCCGAACAGGAAGGCCTGCGCCTGCCGCCCGTGAAGCTGTTCAAGAAGGGCGTCCTGGATACCGAGATCTACCAGATCATCTGCTCCAACATCCGGGTGTCGGAACAAAGGATCGGCGACGTGAAGGCGCAAGCCTCGGCGCTTTTGGTCGGGGAAAAGCGGCTGGCGGCCCTTCTCGACCGCTATGGCGATGCCACGGTGACCGAAGCCATCGCCGCCATGCGCGCATTTGCCGCCCAGCAGATGCGGGCGCTGATCGGGCTGATTCCGCCCGGCACCTGGCGCAGCACCGCGATTGTCGACAGCGACGGGGTGGTGAACCAGCCCCTGACCATTGCCCTTGCCGTCACGACAACGCCCGAAGGCCTGACCTTCGACTTCGCCGGCACCTCTCCGCCCTGCATGGGCCCGATGAACTCGGTCCGCGCCACGACGCTGTCGTCAGTCTATCTGGCCATGCGCCACATCTTCCCCGATGTCCCGATTTCAGCCGGAGCATTCGAACCCCTCACCGTGACCGGCATCGAAGGCACTTTCCTTGACGCGCACTATCCGCGCCCTGTGTCCGGATGCGCGGCCGAGGTCAGCCAGCGCATCGCCGAGGCGGTCTTTGCCGCCCTGGTGCAGGCGATCCCCGACCGGGTGACCGCATCCCCGGCCGGAACCAGCGGAAACTTCGGCCTTGGCGGACATGATCCCGAAAAGGGCCGCGACTATGTGATGTACCAGATCTCGGGCGGCGGCTACGGCGGCTTTACGGGGGGGGACGGCATCGCCAACGGCTGTTCGACCATCGGCATATCGAAAGCTCCGCCTGTCGAGATCATGGAACAGACCTATCCGGTCCTTTACCGCCACTATGCCTTGCATGAAGGGTCTGGTGGGGCAGGGCAGCAGCGCGGCGGGCTGGGGCTTGACTATGAGATCGAGCTTTTGCGCGGCACCGCCCGCGCCAGTTTCGTGATGGACCACGGCCGCACTGGCCCGCAAGGTGCCCTTGGCGGGCAGGACGGCGCGGTCAACCGGGTTGAGGTGATCCGCGGCGGCACCACCCTCATCCCCGAACATCTGTCCAAGGCACAAGACATCACGTTGACCCCCGGTGACCGGGTCCGGGTCCGCACCCCGGGGGGCGGCGGCTATGGCCCGCCTGCGGCGCGTGATCCAGCCCTTGTCGCTGAAGATGTGCGCCTTGGCCGGTACACAGCTAAGGAAGCGGCAAGGCTTTGGCCGAACGGCTGAGCCGGGACCAAAATTCTTCGAAGAATTTTGCAATTTTCTTCGAAGAAAATTGGTCCCAGGCCCGACCTTTGCGCCCTATTCCGCCGCGTGCGGTGTGGTCTTGCGCCGCGACAGCGTCTCTTCCAGGGCTGCAAGCCTGCCCTGCAACAACGCCATGTCCTCGCGGCTGCGGTCGATCCGTTCGGCCAGCACATGCGCCTCGGGGCTTTCCGGCTCGGCTTCTTTCGTGCCGATGAACCGGCCCAGCACCCAGGCAAAGAACCGCGACAGGTCATCCATGACCAGATACATCGACGGCACCACCACAAGGCTGAGAACGGTCGAGACGATGATCCCCCCGATCACCGCAATCGCCATCGGCGCGCGAAACGCCCCGCCTTCGCCGACACCCAAGGCGGACGGCAGCATCCCCGCCGACATCGCGATCGAGGTCATCACGATGGGACGCGCCCGCTTGTGACCGGCCTCGATCACCGCGTCGATCCGCTTCATCCCCCGCGCCCGCATCTCGATGGCGAAGTCGATAAGGAGGATGGCGTTCTTCGCCACGATCCCCATCAGCATCAGGATGCCGATCAAGACCGGCATGGACAGCGGGTTTTGCGTGATGATCAGCGCCGCCGCGACCCCGCCGACCGAGAGGAGGAGCGAAAAGATGATCGTCACCGGCTGCACCACCGAATGGAACAAGAGGATCAGCACGAACATCATCAGAAGCACGCCCAGCACCATCGCGTTGACGAAGCTGCCCAGAAGTTCGGCCTGCACCTCGGCATCGCCCGAGGGCGTGATCTTCACCGTGTCGGGCAGGTTCAGCGTCGGCAGGATCTCCAGGAAACGCGCGGTTGCCTGGTCCAGCACGAAGCCCGGGCCGATATCGGCCCCGATTGTGGCCACGCGCTGGCGGTTCAGCCGCTTCACCACTGAAGGTCCTTCGGCAACCTCAACAGTGGCAACCGCCGACAGGGGCACCGGCCCGATGGCCGTTTGCACCTTCAGGGCCGAGATCCGGGCAAGGTTGTCCCGCGACACTTCATCCAGTTGCACCCGGATCGGGACCAACCGGTTGTCGATGCTCAGCTTACCCAGCGCGGCCGAGACGTCACCAATGGTGGCCACCCGCACGATGGAGGCGATCTGCTGCACCGTCACACCCAGCCGGGCGGCCTCTTCCGCCTTCGGGGTGATCTGGATTTCCGGGCGCGGCAGCGCGGCCTCGGTCGAGGCATTGACCAGCATCGGTTCGTTCAGAAGCGCGCCTTCGATCTTCTGGATCGCCTCGTTCAGGTCGGCCTCATCCGCGGACAGAAGGTCAAAACTGAACGGCCGTGACGCACCGCCCGCCCCGCCGATCTTGAAGGCCCGCACGTCGGGAATGGCGCGCAGGGCGGCAAACACCTCATCCTCGATCGCGGCTTGCGGCCGGATGCGGCCCTTGATCGGCGTCTCTGGCAACATCGGCCCGATCACCGGCAGCGCTTGCCCTATGTCAGAAATCTTGCGACCAAGGCCGTTGTCCAGCCGGTCGAGGATGATGGTAAAGGTCGCCCGGCGAATGTCGCGGTCGCCCAAGGGGGTTGATCCGCCCACGACCAGCACCGATTTCACGCCGTCGATGTCGGTCACGGCGGCGCGCATTGCCTCGGTCGTGCGGGCGGTGTCGTCCAGCGTGCTGCCCGGGGGCAGTTCGACCGATACGATGATCCGGCTTTCATCTTCCGGCGGGAACAGGCTGCCCGGCACCGCCAACATCGCCTGGACCGAGAAGATCACGACCACCACAGCCGCGACGACAGTCAGGTAATAGGTCGGCAGGCCCAGCCACTTGATCTTCTTCGACCGCCACACCTTGGTAGAGTTGCGCACCACCGACAGATAGCCGCGCATCACGAGGCCGTCCTTGTCGCTGCCTTCATGGACGGCGTCCTTCGTGCGCATGAGGTACGCCGCCATCATCGGCGTAATCAGGCGTGCGACCAGCAGCGAGAACAAGACGGCAATCGCCACCGTCAGGCCGAATTGTCGGAAATACTGCCCCGGAATCCCGGGCATGAAGCTGACCGGAACGAAAACCGCCACGATGGTGAAGGTTGTGGCAATGACCGCCAGACCGATTTCATCCGCCGCCTCGATGGCCGCGCGGTAAGGCGTCTTGCCCATGCGGATATGGCGGGCGATGTTCTCGATTTCCACGATCGCATCATCGACCAGGATCCCCGTCGCCAGCGTCAGCGCAAGGAAAGACACAAGGTTGAGCGAGAAGCCCAGCATGTCCATCAGAAGGAAAGTCGGCACCGCCGACAAAGGCAGCGCCACGGCTGAAATCAACGTCGCCCGCCAGTTGCGCAGGAAGGCAAAGACCACCAGCACGGCCAGCAGCGCCCCCTCCAGAAGGGTGTGGATCGCAGCTTCATAGTTGCCATAGGTGTAGAAGACGGAATCGTCGATCAGCGAGATTTCGACCTTGGGGTTTTCCGCACGGAGTTGGTCAACGACGGTGTTCGTGACCTCGGCCACGCTGACCTCAGACGCCCCTTTGGACCGAAAGACCAGGAAGCTGACAAGGGGTTCCCCATCGACGCGCGTGAAACTGCGCAGCTCTTCATAGCTGTCGACCACCTGGCCCAGATCGGTCAGCCGCACGAACCGGCCTGAGGGCAGCGCGATGGTCGTCGCGGCCAGCTGCTCGACCGTGCCGCTGTCGCCCAGGGTGCGGATCACCTGTTCCCCGGTGCCAAGGCTTAGCTTGCCCGCGCCAAGGTTGGTGTTGGTCGCGGCAATCTGCGCGCTGACCTGCTGCGCCGTCACGCCAAGGCTGTCCATCTTGACCGGGTCAAGCTCCACCCGGATTTCGCGGTCTGCCCCACCGATGCGGGTGACGCGGCCAATGCCCGGGCGGCCCTGCAGGGCGCGGGTCACGGTGTCATCGACGAACCAGCTGATCTCTTCCATCGTCATGTCCGGCGCGCGGACGGCGAAGGTCATGATTGCCTGACCCTCCACGTCAATGCGGGTGACGATGGGCGCTTCCACATCGCCCGGCAGATCGCCGCGGATCTGGTCCACGGCGTCTTTCACATCCTGCACCGCCTTGTCGGTCGGCACTTCCATGCGGAATTCCACCACCGTGGTCGACAGGCCATCCGTCACGGTCGAGTTGACCTTCTTCACCCCGGTGATGCCCGCCACGGCATCTTCGATTTCCTTGGTGATCTGGGTCTCCATCTCGGCCGGGGCAGCCCCGGACTGCGCCACGCTGACGGCGACCAGGGGCACGTCGATGTTGGGAAACTTGGTGATTGGCAAAGTGTTGAAGCTTTGCCAGCCCATGAGCATCAGAAGGAAAAACGCGAGAAGCGGCGCCACAGGATTGCGGATCGACCAGGCGGAGAAGTTCATGACCGTGCCCTCAGTTCGTGTTGCCTGCGTCAAGCACCGGATTGATCCGGTCGCCCGCCCGCACGAAAGCGCCTGCTTTCGTCACCACAAGATCGCCTGCTGCCAGGCCATCGACGATTTCCACATAAGCGCCATCGCGGATGCCGGTGGTCACCACCACCCGCGCCACCACGCCATCGCGCACCCGCATTACCGTGATGCCCTCAGCGGTTGACCCGACGGCCGTCAGCGGCACCGCCAGCCCATCGCGTTCGGCGGTGATGATCTCGGCCTCGACAAACATGCCCGAGCGGAGACGTTCAGGGTCCGCCACCGCAATCCGTGCCCGGCCCAGCCGGGTGACGGGGTCAATGGTCGGCTCAACCAGATGGACCTTGCCCTCAAGGGCTGTGGGCATGCCAGCGGTGCGCAACCGCGCAGGCTGGCCTTCGTCCAGACGCAGGATATCGCTTTCGGCGACATCGGCGCGCAGTTCCAGTGCGCCGTCGCGGATGATGACGAACATCGGCTGTCCCGCCGCCGTGGCAATCGCACCAAGCTTGGCGTTGCGCGCGGTGATCTTGCCCGCGACCGGGGCCTTCACCTCGGTCCGGCTCAGTTGCAGGTCAACGTTTTCCAGCCGCGCTTCGGCCAGGGCCAGTTGCGCACGGCTTGATTCCAGCGATTGCCGCGCCACCTGCACCCGCGCCGCCGCCGAAACGGCATTGGCGGTGGCGGTATCGGCTTGCGCCTGCGG